>QNUZ01000001.1 GCA_004347865.1 Archaeoglobi archaeon
CATGCCTTAACGAGAGGCATGGGATGGGGGAGCTGTGAGCCCCCCGAACCGGCAGATGAGGGGAAGGGTGCAAAGCATCCCTTAACGCCGGAAGCTCCCGACTTCAGTCGTGGAGCAGCTCACTGCTTTGACGAAAGGTTTATTAAATAAGAGCTTTTTTTTAAAATTATATGGCGATCGTTGTCGCTCTTGATGAGAAATCGAAAAGAAGCGAGAGGGTTGTGAATTTTTCTATAGAGGAATCAAAACTGAGGAATGAGAAACTTATATTCATACATTCTCTTTTCGGAGGAGAAAAAACTACGCAGGAGGAGATAGACAAAGGTGAAGCGCTGCTTCAATGGGCCGGGGAACTTGCAAGGAAGGCCGGTGTTGATTATGAGACAAAGCTGTTGGTCAGGGGCAAGGAACCGGCTGAGGACATAATAGAATTTGCTGACGAGATCAGGGCAAGTCTCATTGTAATAGGGGTTAGGAAGAGGAGACCCGCAGGAAAACTTCTTTTTGGAAGCGTGGCTCAGGAGGTAATACTGTACTCTAGCCAGCCTGTAATTTGTGTGAAATAGTAGAATCAATCCTTTGAGCAGCTCACTCGCTCAACTTCACCAACCTGTTTCTTGCTTCATCCATGAAGGAATTGAGGTATCTCGCTACAGCCCTTTTTAGATCCAAGGGATGCAGAGACCCGTTCCTGAAGTCCTCCAGAAGAGATTCAAAGCTCTCGTATTCAATGTCCCCACCAAATTTCTGGTCGCGCTCAATTTTGACTTTACCAAAAGCGGGGAAAACGTAGTGCTTTGCTAGGTCTATTATCGGATTTCCTTCTACAACCTTTGGCGGGCAGAAGGCCTTCATAATCTTTCTTTCAACTTCTTCTGGTGAGTCACCTATTGATATATAATTTCCCTTAGATTTGCTCATTTTCTCCCCGTCGAGTCCTGAGATTATCGGCGTATGGATGCAGATCGGTGCCTTGTAACCGAGGGCCGGCAGATTCTCCCTTGCGAGCATGTGGATCTTTCTCTGATCTATTCCACCAACCGCCACATCGATCTTCAGGTATGCTATATCTAGCGATTGCATCAGAGGGTAGATCATCTGCGAAACCATCGGGTCCTCCTTTCTCCTGCTAACTTCATCCATACTCCTCCTTGCCCTGTTAAGAGTTGTGATCCTTGCTAGCTTCAGAACGTCGAGCATGTATTCCCTATTTAACTGATAACTGCTTCCGAGAACAAATTGTGCGTTCTTCTCATTCAGTCCGAAGGCTATGAACGTTTTCATGTTCCTCTCTGCAAGCTTTCTTATCTCTTCGAAAGTCCCTTTCTCGTTTAGATAGGCGTGTATGTCGGCAAGGAGAACAATTACTTCGAATCCGATGCTTTGCAAATCTTTGAGCTTGTTCACGGTGATCAGATGCCCCAGGTGAATTTCACCGCTGGGTTCGTATCCAACGTAGGCTCTCGGTTTGTCCTTTTCTTCGAGTAATGCTCTGAGTTCTTCAGTCGTTACGACCTCCTCAGCATTTCTCGTCGCAATTGCAATCTTTTTTTCAAGATCCATGGCGGAAATCTGCATCGGATTTTTAAACTTCTCTGAATTCCCGGTGTAATATTTTTTTATCCATAAAAATCTTTTTTCTTTGAATACGTATTATGAAGCAAAAACTTTATATTTTTGAACTGGATATGTATTTAATAAGAAGTTAAGGTGGTATATATGAATGAGGCATGTATCCTCCACAGAAAGTACGGAGGAAAAATCGAAATTCTACCTAAATGCCCGGTGAGGTCAATTAGCGATTTTAGCTACTGGTACACTCCGGGAGTTGCAGAACCAAGCATGGAAATTGCTAGAGATCCCGAAAAGGTTTACGAGTACACGAATAAGTGGAACACGGTTGCAATTATCACTGATGGCTCGAGGGTCTTGGGACTGGGCAACATCGGTGCGATGGCTTCCCTTCCGGTTATGGAAGGAAAAGCGATGATCTTCAAGCTCCTAGGTGGGGTTGATGCCTTTCCTCTTCCATTGAATGAACAAGATCCGGACAAATTTATAGAGATCGTAAAAAGGGTGACTGCCAGTTTTGGAGGCATAAACCTCGAGGACATCGCAGCGCCGAAGTGCTTCTACATCCTCGATAGACTGCAGAGAGAACTCGACATTCCAGTCTGGCACGATGACCAGCTGGGGACTGCTACTGCAACTCTCGCTGCTTTGATAAACGCTCTAAAGCTTGTTGGAAAGTCGATAAATGAGGTCGAAATTGCAGTGATTGGTGCCGGGGCTGCTAATATTGCGACAGTTAAGTTGCTGGCGAAGGCTGGTGCAGACTTAAAGAGAATGTTTGTCGTAGACAGCAGGGGAATTCTGAACATGCATAGGAGGATCTTGAAACACTAAGGCTCAAAAATCCAGAGAAATACTGGCTTTGCAGAGAAACAAATGCCGAACAGAGAAGCGGAGGGATAGCGGAAGCGATGAAAGGCGTAGATGTTGTGATTGCAGCAAGCACGGGTGGTGTTATCAAGAGGGAATATATTGCTCAGATGGCAGAGGATCCGATAGTCTTTGCCTTATCAAACCCGGTGCCTGAGATCTATCCGCAGGAGGCAAAGGAAGCCGGAGCCAGGATCGTAGGAACTGGTAGGAGCGACTTTCCGAATCAGATAAACAACTCCTTGGTGTTTCCGGGAATGTTTAGGGGCGTTTTAAGCGTTAGGGCCAGAAGAATCACAGAAGAGCTTTGCATAACGGCTGCTTACACTCTCGCGAGACTTGCTGACAGCAGGCTGAGCGAGGATTACATAATCCCAAGAATGACTGAGATCCACGTTTTTCCGGAGGTTGCAACGGCAGTTGGGATGAAGGCAGTAGATCTCGGGCTTGCGCGGCGCCTCTTCACACCGGATGAGCTGTACGAGCATTCAGCAAGGCTCATCTTCGGAACACATGAAAAGCTGAGGAAGCTAATGGAGCTAGGATATATTAGTTAAATTATAATATTCCCATTTCTGAGAGTTTTTCCGGTAGATAAACGTCCGTTACATAATCCAGGCCGTACTTGGCCAAAGCCTGCTGTTCAGATTTCTTGTTCAGCTCTAGTTGTAGTTTTACCTCCTTCTTCCAGAAATCTGTGTCGAATCTGGGATCTGTTAGTATGGCATTCAGAGCCTTTATGTCCTCATCGGTAAGCTTGTCCGATGGCAGATCGTATTTCACGATGTCTGAAGGAGTAACTCCGAGAAACTTCGCTTCTGGTGTCGCAAGATACTCCGAGAGATGCGCTGCCTTTATACTCCCGTAGGCAACGCTTGCATAAATCCTGTAGCTCCACGGATCTCCATCTGTGAAAACAACAACGGGTATTTTGAGCTCTGTATTGAGCCTTCTCAAAAGCCTCCTCGTGCTTCTCGCGGGCTGCCCCTTTAGATGGACCACTATTGCATTGAATTTCTCGTCAAAACCATTTTCGACCAGTCTGTCCCTCATACCGCCCGTTTCAATGGCTATTGCGAACTTTGCGTCATGCTCGACGAACTGCAGTTTGTCTACGTTTACTGGGATCTGGTAGCCACCTTCCCCGACATCATCTTGACAGTGGATCTCCTTTACGCCCCTTCTTGTTTCTTCTCTGATTCTTATCGGTCCTACGATCGTGGCACCGTCTTCTTCGGGGCGAATGTGGAACTGTTCTCTCTGGTAACCCGATAGGATTTCGAGATCCTCTATCAGCCTGTCGCTTTCATCCTGCTCGTCGAATTTGGCATATCCCCAGCCTTCTGTAATGTAGTAAAGTTCTCTGAGCGTCGAGGATTTGTTCACGGCCAGCTGTTCCTTCAGAAAACCTATTACATATGCCATTTTGAGAATTTTGAGCGCTCCTTTAATTGTCTTTGCTGAAGTTACCGATTTTCTGTCTCCGTAGGTCCAAACACCCGAATCCTCCTTGAACTCTATGTTGTACTTAGTTCTTGTGGAGATCTCAAGTTCAGGAACATTTCCAAATTTCATCTGCTCGTAAACGTTCTCAAGTATACCGAGCAAGGCAGAGAGACACCTCTTCTCAACTTCATTCATAAAGAAAGTCCTTGCAGAAATTAAAAACGTTTTTCTAGAAGAATTTATATTCGACGCTTTTAGGATAGGGGTAGATGATTCTGCTCACGAACGACGACGGGATATATTCGCAGGGTTTGAGTGCGGCTTACTCTGCACTGTGCGAGATCGATGAGGTCGTTGTTGTTGCCCCCATAACGCAGATGAGCGGAGTGGGGAGGAGCATATCCATAATGCGGCCGGTTCGTTTTTTCGAGCTCGAAATAGATGGCATGAGGGTTTATGCGATAGACGGAACACCTACGGATGCTGTGATCATTGGGATATACGAAATCATAAAGAAGTTGCCAGATCTGACCGTTTGCGGTATTAATCTGGGGGAAAATTTGTCAACAGAAGCCGTAACTACTTCTGGAACCGTCTGTGCGGCTCTTGAATCTGCAACCCAAGGAAGTAAAGCAATAGCAATTTCTGTCGAGATGCACGAGCTTCTTAAGTTCGAACTCAGCTGCGAATATGACTTTGGGAATGCGAAGAGAGTGTTGAAGTGGATTGCAAGGAAAGTGCTCGACAAGGGGCTTCCCGAGGGCGTTGATGTGGTCAACGTAAATGTTCCGAGAAATTTCAACGGGAAAATTGCGATAACAAGGCTTGCAAAGAAAATGTATCAGACGAAGGTAGAAAAAAGGCTTGATCCGAGGGGAAGGGAGTACTACTGGATTCATGGGGTGGAAGTCGAAAGCGCTGAGCCTGGAACGGACATACACGCACTCAGAAACGGGTATGTCTCCATTACACCGATATCCTTAAATGCAACTTCGGACTGCGAAGCTTTAAGGTGCTGGGAAGATGAATGGAAAATATAACGCTTCTAAACTGGCCCTTGGCTTGATAAAGGATGGAATGACTATTGGAATTGGCAGTGGGAGTACTGTTGAAGTTTTTCTTAACCTTCTGGGGGAGAGGATAAAGAGAGAAGGACTTAGAATTTACGGAATCCCGAGTTCCTATCAGTCAATGCTTGCTGGACTAAAGAACGGTATTATTCTAACGGATCTTGTTGAGAGGGAACCAGACATCTGCATTGATGGTGCAGATCAGGTAGATTCAAGACTGAACTGCATTAAGGGTGGTGGAGCGGCCCTGACAAGGGAAAAAATCTTAGCAATCGCAAGCAAAAAAGTTTTGATACTCGTTGACAAATCTAAGCTGGTTGAAAAGCTTTCAATGCCAGTACCGGTAGAGGTTCTTCCCTTTGCTTACGGATACGTTGTTAAGAAACTTTCTTCGATCTGCAAACCAAAGTTAAGGGAGGGAAAGGGAAAGGTTGGACCTATAATAACAGACAACGGAAACTTCATTCTGGACTGCGATTTTGGGGTAATTGAAAATCCTGAAGCTGTTGAGAAAGAATTGAGGTCGATTGCTGGAGTTGTGGAGAATGGCATTTTCCTCTCGGAACTAATCGATGCGGTGATTGTGGGTGGCGATTACTCGGCGGAAATCATTAAGAAGTAGCCTCTAGGCCAAAAATATATATAGTTTTATGGAGGGTGGTTGGACATGAATGAAAGGGCAAAGAAGGTCATTCTTATTGTGGATGACGATTTGGCTCTGCTTGAAGCTCTTGAACTGATGCTTCGAGGCAAGTATGAGGTTGTGAAGGTGACAAATGGGAAGGAAGCAGTTAAGACTTACAGAAACGTCAGGCCAGATCTTGTGCTTACAGACATCGTGATGCCGGAAATGGATGGGATAGAAACAACTAAGGAGATTTTGAAGATCGACCCGAATGCGAAGATAGTCGGCATAACGGCATATTCCCAGAGCAGGGGAAAGGATTTAATAAACGCGGGTGCGAAGGAGATAATTGAAAAGCCCTTCACTCGAAGGAGGCTAATAGAGGTAATTGAGAAGTATCTACAAAAAGTTCCGGAATAAGCAGTCGCTCAGCCGTAGCATCACTCTAGTTATCCTTTTGTGGAGTTTTGGGTTCTCTTTCCCGGGGATTTTTAATTTTTAAAAAAGAAGTGCGGCCGCCGGGATTTGAACCCGGGCAACGGGCTCGGGAAGCCCGTGTCCTGCCACTAGACTACGACCGCTCCCCCAATCCCGCAGATCTCTTTAACCTGCGGGCCATGTTGATGCGGAGCCCCAACTTGAGCACCATGCCCGCATCTGTGGATTTTAATATGGCTCTACTTATTTAAGCTTTTCTCATCCCCGGCCTGGAGGTAGGGTTCTTAGTTTTAAACTTTGCCACTATCAAAGGACTTTTGATGGGCTCTTTCCGATTCCGGACATTCCTGAAAAGTTTTTTATAAAAATGGGTGCCCAGAAAACCCAGAGCTTTAGCTCTGGGATGAACGGGCAAAGTTAAAATAGTTCTGCGTTGAAGAGGTCTTGGTGATGTTCCCTTGCAGAGGAAAGTCCGGATATGCGATATGAATATAGCCTTAACGAGAGGCATGGGATGGGGGAGCTTGGCTTTTGAACCGGCAGATGAGGTTGGCGGCGTAAAGCCCCGAATTTAGTTGTGGAGCAGCTCACGCCGAGACGAGATCTATGCCACTGGTTCCGCACCGCCACTGTATCGTTTGCGGGAAAGCAATTGAACCGGATAAGTATTACTGCAGTGAAGAATGCGAGCAGAAAATGGAGAGGGAAAGAAAAAGGCAGAGAAATTTCACGATCTTCATGTTCCTGCTGTTGCTGTTAATACTGCTGATCTTCTGGTTACCTCTCTTCCGCTAGCTCTCCGGGAACTGCTACTGGGTATCTGCCAGTGAGGCAAGCTACGCAGAAATCCTTTCCCCCCACCCTCTCTAGGGCTTTTAGTAGCCCCTGTAGGCTCAGATAGCTGAGGCTATCCGACCCGATAATCTCTCTTATCTCTTCAATGGTATGGTTGGATGCAACAAGCTCCTTTCTAGTCTTCATGTCGATTCCGAAATAGCAGGGAGCAATTATCGGTGGGCTTCCGACCCTTAAATGGATTTCCTTCGCTCCCGCCTTTCTTATCATGTCGACTATTCTTTTGGATGTTGTTGCCCGCACAATGCTGTCGTCAACCAGCACTATTCTCTTGTCTCTCACGTTCTCCTTGATTACATTCACCTTTAATTTAACCAAAAGCTCCCTCAGCTCTTGTTTCGGCATTATGAAAGTTCTGCCAATGTATCTGTTCTTTATCAGGCACTCCATGTAAGGCAGCCCTGACCTCGATGAAAAACCGATTGCGGCAGTTATTCCGCTGTCTGGAACCGCTGATACAAAGTCGGCGTCAGCCGGCGATTCTTCGGCTAGGACCCTCCCCATTTCTGTTCTTGCCCTGTAGACATTGATTCCATCGATGATCGAGTCAGGGCGGGCAAAGTAAATGTACTCAAATATGCAGACGGCTTTCCTTCTGCTTTTTGCAAACCGGATGAATTCCAGATTCCCATTGTCCATTATTACTGCCTCTCCTGGCTCGACATCTTTTATGAACCTCCCCTCAAGGGCATCAATTGCGCAGCTTTCGCTACAAACTATGTAGCCGTCCTCGAGTTCACCCACGCAAAGCGGTCTGAATCCCAGCGGATCCCTGTAGGCCAAGATCCTGTCGTTGATCAGTAAAACACAGGAATGGCTACCGACAAGTTTGGAGTTCAGTTCTTGGAGATAATCTCTGTAATCGCCCTCCTTCAGCAGAATCTTTGAAAGTAGCTGCGCTATTATCTCCGAATCGGAGTCCGAGGTGAAAACGCTCCCCTCATTTTCTAGCTCCCTTCTCAGCTCGGCATGATTAACTAGGTTTCCGTTATGAGCAACCGCAATGGTTCCTATCTTTGATTTCACAACAAATGGTTGAGCGTTCTCAAGCCTCGATAAGCCCGTTGTGGAGTATCTGACGTGCCCTATTGCATATTTGGCCGGTATCAAGTCCTCCTTCGTAAAGACTTCGGAAACAAGACCCATCTGCTTTTTGTACCTAATTGTGTCACTGTAAAAGGCTATGCCGGCGGACTCCTGACCACGATGCTGGAGTGAAAAAAGCGCATAGTATACCTTTTCTACTGCCGAAAATCTTTCGCTATAAACTCCTGCAATCCCACACATCAGACACTGTCCTTCGTCTTCTTAACCCAGTTGTAGCTCCTGAGCTTCTTGCTGCGTCCAAATCCGCAGGCTGCGCAGTATCTCTTTCTCCAGTGGAAAGAATTCCTCCCGCATCTTCTACATCTCACGTGTACCATCTTTCTGTTTCTCCTACCCATCGCTGCAGTTCCGTCTGACATCATTCACCACCCGAGAACGGGGATACGAATACGACTGTGTCCCCTCTTATTATTACACTTCCGACCTTCCTTATCACTTCCCCTCCCTGTATTTCTTCAGCGTTGAGAAGGACGAGATTCATGTGAATATCGTACCCATCGAGAGTTCCCCTGAACTCTCTTCCTCCTTTCAATCTCACGATGACTGGCGACTTTAGCGATTTGTTTAAGACATCCAACGGGCGAACTGGCATTTCAAGACCCCCGATGTTTCTTGAGGATCGTTCTTGGTTAGCTATTTAAAAGTATCGCTTATTCCTCCAGCCTTTAAACCTTTGCTCAGACATGTTTTAAAACTCGGAGGAAAAATTGTTTTGTGCAGATCGTTGAGGAAAATCTGAGAGATCATGAAGGTGAGATAAAGCTGATTCCCGAAAATTTGGAGGATTTGTGGCATCTCAGGTTCATAATCGAGAAGGGAGACGTTGTTTTTTCATTGACAAAGAGAGCTAGTCACAGCGATGACAAGCTCAGGGGGGATAAGGAGCTGATCACAGTTCGAATTGGGGTCGAGGTCGAGAAAGTGGAATTCCACAGATTTGCAAATAGGCTTAGAATAACCGGTAGGATCGTTGGCGGTGTTGAAGAGGCAGGATTTCACACTTTGAACATAGTTGTTGGAAGAGAGCTCAGTATCCGGAAGAGATGGAAGGATGAGCAGTTGAAGAGATTGAGAAAGGCCGTGGAGAGCTCGAAGAGACCAGAAGTAGTAATACTGACAATAGAAGAAGGGGAAGCGATTGCAGGAGCATTGAGAGAATGGGGGATCGAGGAAATTTTTGAAAAAAGGCAAAGTTACGGCAAAGATTACGGTGGAACAAGGAATGAGTTTTTTGAGGAACTTTTTGAAGCCTTAAAAAACACTAGTTTCCGTTATCTCGTAATTGCGGGCCCCGGTTTCACAAAGAAAGACTTTTACGAGTTCTTGAGACAGAAGAATCTCGATTTGACCAGAAGGACAGTAATTGTGGATACCTCGTCGATTGGAAGGAGAGGATTCATAGAGGTTTTAAAAAGGAGAGCAATTGATAGGATCATCGGTGAAATAAGACTTGCAGAGGAAGCTGAAGTGGTTGAGAGGCTGCTTGAAGGCATTGCAAAGAATGAAAGGGTAGCTTACGGATTGGAGGAGGTTAGGAGGGCAAAAGAGTATGGAGCAATTGAGGTTCTGTTGGTTTCAGATGACTTCCTGCTCACCGAGCGTGAGAAGTGGGATATCGATAGCTTCATGGAAGATGTTCAGAAGACAGGCGGAAGGGTTTTAATACTCAGCTCGGAATTCGAGCCTGGTGAAATCGTTTCAAGGCTCGGTGGTATTTGTGCGATCCTCAGATTCGAAGTCCGATAAGTGGAAGATATTTGCTGTTTTGGCATGCATTTACTTCCTCGTTTATTTTCACAGAACTTCTCCGGCAGTAATGGCTGATGAGTTCATGAAGGAATTTGCCGTTTCGGCGCTGGGGGTGGGGATTCTCTCTTCGGCCTATTTTTACCCTTATGCGATCTTACAAATTCCGGTTGGCGCCCTTTCAGACACAAAAGGAGCAAAGTGGACCGTTATCACCTTTACTTCGATAGCTTTTTTTGGTGTCCTAACTCTGATCTTGGCAAACACTTACGAAATGGCTGTCGCTTCGAGATTCCTGATAGGAGTGGGAGTTGCCGGGGTTTACGTGCCTACGATAAAAATAATATCCGTCTGGTTCAGGCAGAATGAGTTTGCAACTGCTACTGGGATTCTTTTCGCGATTGGAAATCTAGGAGCGATTGTTTCAGCCTATCCGCTGGCCAAAGCAATAGAACTTTTTGGCTGGAGGTTTCCATTTCTCCTTGTTGCTTTAATTACTGCTATTTTGATATTTCTAGCTTGGAAAATCGTGAGGGATGCACCAAGTGACTTTACCAGAGAGAAGATCAGAAGAAGCGACATAGGTTTGATTGTCGGCAATTTGTCTCTCTGGCTCATTGCTGTATCCTCAATGCTCAGATATGGCGTTGTGATGGGCTTTCAGGGACTTTGGGGCGGTCCATTTTTGATTGACGTGTACAAAATGTCTAAATCCACTGCGGGCTTCATTTTAATGCTGGTGGGGGTCGGGACAATCGTAGGAGCCCTTATCTTCGGTAGAATTTCTGATCTGATCGGTCTGAAAAAGCTGATGCTCGTGCTAGGAGGTGTCGGATTCACCTTGGCATGGTTGCCTTTGGTGATTGCTACCGAAACTCTGGATATTGCATCTATTTGTCTGATATCTTTTATGGTCGGTTTCTTTTCAAGCACCGGCCCTGTTGCTTACGCAATTGTAAAAGAACTCTTTCCACTCAAGGTAACGGGTTTGTCCATGAGCATAGTAAATGTATTCCCATTTTTTGGAGCGGCTCTGTTTCAGGCGGTAATGGGCTATCTAATGGACTCTGTCGGAAAGATTGATTCGGTTTATCCCATGGAGGCCTATAGACTCTCTTTCGAGTTCTGCCTTTTTGCGTCCGTTTTGTCGGTTTTAGCGGTTCTTTTGGTAAAGGAGAAGAAGTTCGAAGAAACGCGATGAATTCAAAATTTGCAGAAAGAAATATATATCATTTTAGTCAAAAATAAACAGAATGGTTGAGAGGTATCGCCTACTTAGAGAGTTCGTAAAGTCGGAGATATTGGAGGAAGTTAAATTTGAAAACGTTGTGGACGAGTACTGGGTTGCGGAACCATTCATAAAGATCATAATTTTTGAGGATCTCGAAAACCAGAAATTGAGGTATCATGCAGTTGAGCCGTCTTTGAATGTGGAGGAATTAAAGCTGCTGGCATCACTCATCGTTGATCTCAGACGCGTTCTTACGCTAATTGATGTTTCGCTGGACCTAGAAGTAAGGGCCAAGGCCTTGGTTAAAAATTTCGGGAAGATTATTAAAGAATACGGAATTTCAATTGATAGCGACCTTTATTCTAGAATGCTTTACTATCTGTTCCGCGAATTTTTTGGATTCAGCGTAATCGAACCGCTGATGGTGGATCCGAATGTTGAGGATATTTCTTGCGATGGTTATGATGTCCCCATATTCGTTTATCATAAAAATTACGGCTATCTTGAGACAAACATTAAGATCCCAAAGCTGGCATTAGACAGGCTTGTTATGCTTCTGAGTCAGAAAAGCGGCAAGCACATTTCGTTAGCTAATCCGATTATCGATTCTACGCTTCCTGATGGTAGCAGGCTTCAGGCTACCCTAGGAACAGAAATTACACCTAGAGGCTCGAGCTTCACGGTGAGAAAATTTACAACCCAGCCACTGACCCCGTTAGATCTAGTGAGGTCTGGTACTGTGCCTTTAGGGGTCATGGCCTACATCTGGCTTTCGATAGAACACAAGCTATCTGTGATAATCGTCGGAGAAACTGCAAGCGGAAAAACGACGACTCTAAACGCCATCCTCATGTTCGTACCTCCGGATGCCAAAATTATATCGATAGAGGATACCAGAGAGATAAAGCTCCATCATGAGAACTGGCTGGCTCAGGTGACGAGAACGGGGATAGGAGAGCAGGAAATTGACATGTATGACCTTCTCAAAGCCGCCTTGAGACAGAGACCGGACTACATTGTGGTTGGTGAGGTTAGGGGCAGGGAAGCTCAGACTTTGTTCCAGGCAATGTCAACGGGTCATGCTTGCTATTCAACCTTCCACGCCGGGGACATAAATCAGATGGTTTATCGTTTCGAGAGCGAACCTCTGAACGTTCCAAGGAGCATGCTCCAGTTTCTTGATATAGTCTTGGTTCAGAGCACTTATCTGGCGGGGGGTAGGAGGATGAGGAGGACAAAAGAGGTGAATGAGATATTGGGTATTGATCCAACTGATAAAAATTTGCTTGTGAATCAGTTTGTTAAATGGGATGCGAAGAAAAATTCGCATGTTGAGGTAGGGATTCCGAAAAAGCTAGAGAAAATCGCGATGTCGAGAGTGGACGATGCTTACGCGGAGCTGGAAAGAAGAAGGAGGTATTTGGAGTGGATGATTGGAAAGGGAGTTACAGATTACAAAGAATTTACAAAACTAATTCACAGCTATTATAGGAATCCTGAAACGACCTTTTCAATGGTATTATGAGCGCCCCTGATTTCATGAAGAGGTATTTCAGGAAGAAAATAGATGAAAATCCGAGTAGATACTCTGAGTTGGACAGGATAATTGAAAAGGCTAGGCTGAGAATTACCACCCCGGAATTGCTTTCAAACGCTCTTTTCTACTCTCTCATCGCCATGATAATAGGAGTTCTTTTCGGGATTGCCATTTCGGTTATTCTTCGCAATTCATATGGAATTGAGTATGTCTATATTGGAGGTGAGGTAGAGTTCTGGAAAGTTCAAATTGCGATCTCCTTGACTTTTGCCATCCTATTTTTCGGGATTACGCGATACCTCCTCCTCTCGTATCCGTATTATGTGGCAAGTTCGAGAAGAAGCAAAATAGATTCAGCCCTTCCGCACGCCGTTAACATGCTCCTCGGTATGGCCAAGGGGAATGTACCGGTGATCTCTGCAATCAGGTTTATTGCAGAGAACAAACACCTTTTCAGTGAAGTTAGCACGGAATTCGAAAGGATAGTGGTTCTCGTTGAAATGGGAGAGGATTTGGAAAGCGCAATGAGGTTTGTTGCAGAAACAACTCCCTCAGAGAGGCTCAGGGTTTTTCTGGAGAACTTTATTGATGTGTATAAGGGCGGGGGAAACATTTTGGATTATCTAAAGTCGAAGTCCCAGCAGTTCTATTCAGAGAAGGAGAGACTTTATACCCTGTACTCTGAATCCATGCAAATAATGGCTGAGATATATCTGGCCCTTTTCATCGTCGCACCGCTTTTCTTTCTGATCGTTCTTGTGGTATTCAATATGATGGGAAGCACTGCTTTGAGTACCTACAGACTCTTTCTCTATCTCGTTCTACCCTTTGGTTCGATTATGGTTCTCTGGCTTGCTTACTCCTTAACTGTAAGGGAAAGCAGAGGCTATGGGAAAGTCCACATCGAAGCTGAGGAAATTCTAGCAAGGACCTCACAGAAACCTGCTGGTTTCAGATTCAAAAAGACAAGGAGGGCAATTAATGCATTGAAAGGCTTTCTTTTGTACCCTGTAGTCGAAATGCCCTACATGGTAAGCCTTAGGCATATTCTCTTCTATTTGCTTTTACCCTCGGTTGTCTTCTTCTTGGTTTTTTACGGTCGAATGGAAATTGACTATCTTGTTTTTACAGCCCTGCTTGCTTTTGGTCTTCCTGCAGTCTTTTTCATCGAATACCGGGAGAGATTGATCAAGAGAGCAGAAAGAGAGCTTCCAGAATTCTTGAAACAGCTTGCATCTCTGAACGAGGCAGGTCTCAACGTTGTTGAAGCTCTTAAAAACATCAGCGATACAGAAGTAGGAGTTTTAGGCAAGGAAATAAGGGCGGTAAAAAGGAGGATTGAGTGGGGGGAGCTAATAACTTCTGCCTTTGTTAAACTCGAGGGTCGTATCAGGAGCAGCGTTTTCCAAAAGGCAATTTCAATGTTGGTTAAGGCTATCGAAGCTTCACCGTCAATTCGAGAAGCTCTGCTTGTCGCTTCAAATTACTCTGAACTCGAGATTGAAATGAGAAACAGAATCAGAGCTTTGATGAGCACTTACATAATCATAATCTATCTAGCATTTGCTGTATTCCTATACACATCTTTTGTTTTGATAAGTAATATGCTGTCAGTTTTTGCATCCACCGAACAGACGCAGATAACCGCTACGATCAACTTGGAAGATCTTGAAAACGTCTTTATGGAGACTTCGATTCTGGTTGCGATCTTTTCTGGACTTGCTGCCGGTGTGATGGGTGAGGGGAGGATTGAGGCGGGATTGAAGCATATTTTTTTGTTAGGGGCGGTATCTTATGTCTTCTTTAAATTCTTCGTTTAAAACAAGACTTTCAGCGCATTTTGTCGATGCATTTGTCTGTGAGGGTGAAATGATTACCGTTGAGGGCTGGCTTACGTTTTATGATGAGAAGGAGAAGGAATGGAAACCACTAGACGGTAAAGTAAAATTCTATCTTGACGGAAAAGAAATTGGCGAATCTGAAGCAAAAATGGGGTCTTTTTCATTTTCATTTCTTTCCCCATACCTTGGAAGACATAAAATAGACATAAAGTTCAAAGCTCCAGGATATGAGCCTAGTTACAAATCGCTCGAATTTGAGGTTGTGAAATCGGAGAAGAAGTCTCATGTTTTGAGGGCAGCTAAGCTAGTGCTAGTCTTAATAATGCTTCTTGTAATCTTTATGATCCTATCCATTTTCATAGCTAAACGACTATAATCTCTCTAAAACGAATCGAAGGAGTAATTGTCTTTTCAACCTGCACTGGTTCTGAACAAATTCCGTTAATTCGCTTTAGAAGATCAAAAATATTCCCATATATCATTGCACCCTTTACAGCCCTGTCATCGAATTCGGCATTCATACACTCCAAGCTGAAATCTCCGCTGAGCGGATTTGCGGTATGAGAGCCCATAAAGCTGTGCACAACCAGGGCTTTTTCAAGCTCAGCTTTTTTATCGATTTCTATGATTACGTTGCTTGGAGCTGGAGCGGGAGGCGTATCAACGCTTGCCCTCAATCCGTTACCCGAAGTTCCAGAATACTTTGAGTATTTCCAGTCCGAATAGAAGCAGAGCACCTCTCGATCGACTAGAGTCTTTCTGCTAGCTCTTGCACCCTCATCATCAAAAGAATAGCTCCCCAGACCACCTTGGATTGTAGGGTCATCTATAATTCTCAACTCACCAATAAAAGAGCCTTTTTTCAGTGCACTTCTACCTTTGTAAACGTTTTCTGCCGATAGCGATGGGTAAAGAGTGTTTGAAAATAGCTGATTCACAGCGTATGGCTTCAGGACAACGTCGTAATGGCCGCTTTCAATCTTAACGGCTTTTGAAGAATCGATTGCAAGCTTTTCAGCATAGCTGGCAGTTTCAGCAATTTCAAGCTTTTTGCTTCTGCTTTCGCACTGTGCAAATCCGCTACCTTTTTCGAAGACAGTTTCAATCGAGAAGAATGAATAGGTTCCCTTCTCGCTCAAGTCTGCTCCTGCTGAATTTCTGATGGATGTCTCCAAAACAGCATGGCTTATGAATGCGTTTGCAATTTTGGCTCTTTCTACAGAACTAGTTAGAATCTCGTATTCTTCCTTCAAAAAATCTGGAGTAAGGTTTTCGAAACTTTTGTCGTAAATTCCGGAAACACTGGCAGGTTTTTCGTTGGGAAAAGAATCAAGTCTATCTTCTGAGATTCTTGCGACCTTTTTGGCATTTTCCATCGCTTTTTTAACATTTTCTCCAGATGAAAATCCCACTTTTCCATCTATTATAACTCTAACGGCACAGGAAGAACTTTTTGTGGACTGAAGTAGCTTCAATTTTCCTGCGGAAATCTCTGCTGAAAACACCTTGACTTTTTCTTCGTATATCTCCCATTCCATCAGGCACCACCAACTTTGGTCCTGCAAAGAGTCATCGGTGCCCCATCTGCTACGGGAACGATCTGAAAGGCTTTACCACAGAATCCTGGGTCGAATTCGATCTCTTTTCCGAGTTTTACGTCTTTGAGGATGTCAATTGTACCCATAAGCGAAACGTCTCTGATCATGTCTGAGATCTCTCCGTTCTTTACTAGGTAGCCATATTGAGCGCTGAACTGAAAATATCCGGTTGCAGGATTGGTCTCCCCACCTCTCGAGCCTATGAGGAATACCCCATTCCTGCAGAGCTCGAGAAGCTCTTCGAATTCAAGATCCCCCTTCTGCAGGAATGTGTTGCTCATTCTGACAATCGGAAAAGCAACTCCATCGCTTCTGGCATTCCCAGGATATCCACCAAGCTTTTTTGCAGTTTCTTTGCTGTGTAAATAGCTCTTAAGAATGCCATTCTCCACCAAAACCTTCCTATTCGCTTTAACTCCTTCATCATCGAAGGGATAAAAGCCGAACTCCTCGATTGTTGGGTCATCGATTATTGTCACGTTCTCTCCTGCAATTCTCTCTCCAATCTTTCCAGCAAGAACGCTGTTTTCCTGCAGAACGTGATCTGCCTCGACCGCATGCCCGAAAGCTTCGTGAATAAAAACTCCGGCGAGCTCGGGGTTCATTAAGACGTTCATTTCTCCGGAAGGAGGAGATTTGGCTTTTAAAAGCTTTGGAAGAACCTCGTTAACCTCTTCGACAAGCTCGAATGCCCCTTTTAGCTGTTCCCAGCCCCCGGGTTTCATCAACCTCTTCGAAATGAACTGCAGGCTCTCACCCTTGTCAATGGCGACTATTGAGATCCCTATTCTTGGCACCGTATAGCTAACCTCGTTGCCGCATGAATCCCGGTATTCGAACATTTTCAGACTCTCTATGTACCCCACTCTCTTTGTATTTGTTTTGATGCTTTTATCTAAATCTCTTAAAAAATTCGTTTTTTCTTCTATACTAATGTCCTTTGGATCGATTTTTGGCTTTAGTTCATATTTCCCGCCTGATTTTACTTCCATTATCTCAGCAGAGCCCTCTGCGATAATGTTGTTTTCTGCAAGTTTGAGCCCCTCTGAATCACTAACTAGCCCCTCGAAAACACCCCAGAAACCATTTTTTAGAACTCTAAAGCACTTTGAGTGAAAATGGGTTATTTTCGGCTTTTCAATTATTCCATTTTCGATAGTAAAAGTCAGAACCTCAGCCTCAACTTCTCTAATATCGTAGTACATGCCTATTCCCTTTCTTCAAGAATGCTTTCTGCGGCGATAAGCCCAGTAACAGCCGCTCCAACTATTCCCCTGCTTATTCCGGCTCCATCGCCAATTGCATAGATGTACGGTATGCTTGTCCTCATCTTCTCGTCAACCTTAAGCTTCAAAGAGTAGAACTTGACTTCAGGAGCATAAAGGAGCGTGGAGTCATCCGAAACGCCCGGGATTACCTTTTCAAGTCTTTCGAGTGCATCGACGATGTCATCTATAACCCTGCTCGGGTATGCCAGACAGATGTCTCCCGGTATTGCGGTTTTCAGCGTTGGCTGGACAAGTCTGTTGTTCTTTATCCTGCTTTCTGTGCTCCTCCTACCAAGACGGAGGTCTTTTAACCTTTGAACAATCGGATTTCCGCCTCCGAGCTTGGTGGTGATCCTGGCCAGATCTCTTCCCCACTCGTTAGGCTCTTCGAAAGGTTCCGTGAATTCGTAGTGACCAAGTAGGGCGAAGTTTGTATTGCTGGATTTTTCTTTGGCCTTGCTGTGGCCGTTGACTAGACAAAAGTCGCCGTACTCCTCTCTTATAACCCAGCCCCTCGGGCAGGTGCAGAACGTGCGCATGTAGTCGTCATGCCTCTGTGTGATTATTCTCAGCTTTGGGTCGTATATGGTTGAGGTTATATCGTCCATAATCGAGGCCGGGACTTCTACTCGGACCCCAACGTCAATTGCCTTGGAATTTTCCGCCACTTCGATCTTATACTTTTTTACCCATTTTTCCAGCCAGTCGGCACCGCTCCTCCCAACTGCAATTATGAGTTTGTCGTAGCCGAACTTGTCCCCATCGTTCGTCTTCACGATCTTTTCTTTGGGATTTATATCCACGACGGTCTTTTGTGTGAATATCTTAACCCCTTTCTTCTTGAGGGATTCTTCTAGGCTCTTGATCACTTTGGGAAGCTCGTCACTCCCGACATGTCTCTGCCTTAGCGGAACGAACTCGATTCCTGCTGCATTGGCTTTCTTAAGGAATTTGTCTAATTTAGCCTCGTCTTCACCATAAAGTTCACCTGATACTCCATGAGCGGAAAAAATTTCGTCAACCTCTCTCATCTTCTCAATAAGGTATTTGGGACTCAAAAACTCAAAATCACCACCGACTGTGAAGCTCGAAGGATAGTTGGGGTTGGCATAATTCAGCTTTCCATCCGAAAGTCCTCCAGCACCACCCACACCAGAAGTAATGTTGCAGGGATCGCATTTCTTGCAATAGCTTTGCGAAAGGTCACTGGGACATTTTCGCTGTGATATGTCCCGCCCCATTTCGAAGATGGCAACATTCTTGCTTTCACCGAGTTTGTAGGCCGAGAACAAACCCCCGGGGCCGGCACCGACTATTATTACGTCAAATTTCATACATTTTCAGCTTCTTCTGTCTATGTCATTTAAACTTTGCTGTTGGTCTTATCTTTTTATTTGAATTTTTGATAAAAAATAGATAATTCTAGGGAATTATTAAATTTAGCAGACCTCAGTCTCTCCTTATCATCACAGCTCAGATCGCCCATCATTCATCATCGGCATTACACTTTTTGTGCGAAGGCAAGTTAGCTACTCCACGACTAAATTCGGGAACTTCCGGCGCTAAGGGATGCTTTACGCCCTTCCCCTCCTCTGCCGGACTTCCCTCTGCACGGGAACATCCCCAAGACCTCTTCAACGCAGAACTATTTAAACCTTGCCCATTCATCCCAGAGCCAAAGCTCAGGGTTTTCTGGGCACCCATTTTTATAAATTTTTCCAAAATTAAAAATTATACGGTGGATATATTATTCCGTCTTCAGTGATTATTGCACTAACAAGGCTAAGAGGTGTGAAGTCGAACGCAGGGTTGTATACCTTAACATCTTTTGGCGCAAGAAGCCTGTTTCCACAGTATATCAGCTCTTCGCGACCCCTTTCCTCAATCACAACATCCTTTTCAGTTTTTGTAAGATCTAAAGTGCTTTTCGGGGCTGCAACGTAAAAGGGGACTCTGTGGTAACTTGCAGCGATTGCAAGTGTGAAAGTGCCTATTTTGTTGAAAACCCCGTCTTGCACGATTCGGTCCGCTCCCACAAATACCTTTTTAACCAACCTCTTTCGCATCAAAATCCCAACTGCGGCATCCGTTATCAGCGTTACATCGATTCCATCTTTCATAAGCTCGTAGCAGGTGAGCCTAGAGCCTTGGTTCAGCGGCCTCGTTTCGCAGGCGAAAACCTTTACCCTCTTTCCCTCTTCGACAGCTGACCTCACAATGCCCAGTGCAGTTCCCCAGTCTACCGTTGCCAGTCTCCCTGTGTTGCAGTATGTCAATATAGCATCGCCATCATCGATAAGCTTTGCTCCAATCTTTCCAATCCTCTTATTCCTCTCTACGTCCTCTTCAGCAACCTTTTCTGCTTCTCTTAGGGCAATCTCTCTTACTTCATCGATGCTATTTCCAGAAAGGGCTTTTTTTAGCACCCTTTCTACACCTACTGAAAGATTAACTGCAGTTGGTCTGGAAGAAGCAATCAACCTTGCTGAATTGATTAGATGTTCCTTCATTTCTTCTATACTTGAAAACTCTTTTTCGAATGATGCAAGAGCAACACCATAAGCCCCAGCTGCTTCAAGAGCAGGCGCACCACGAATTGCGAGTTTTTTTATAGCCTCAATTAGCTCTTTAACCGTTCTACAAGCAATTATTTCTTCCTTCTCGGGCAGCTTTGTCTGGTCAATCAGCCAAATGCATTCTTTCCAGAATATCGTTCGCATGATTATTGAAAAATGTTAGTTATTTATAAAACCTTTCATGCTAAAAGCTTTCGAGCCGAGCAAAGTGGAATTTAGTATATCTTCCTCTTATCACCAAAATGTGAGCAGAGGTGAACTGAGACGTGCTTTATCTGTGGAAATTTCTTCTTGAGTTCCTCGGTGAGATTTTCAATCAGCTCGTCTGCATCACCGACGCTCATGTTCTTTTCTACTGTTACATGCATATCCAAGTGAATTGAATTCTCATCCATATATAGAGCGAGCATGTCGTGCACACCTTTAATTCCTTTGCTAATGCAGAACTTTTCAACTTCGCTGTAGAACTCCTCAGGTGGTGATAGGCCTATAACAAATCTTGCATTCTCAAAAAAGAGTCTTATCGAGTTAATAGCTATCAGTGTTGCTATTACGATCGTTGCGATCCCATCAAAGATGTTATGACCGAAGGAGATAGCAATAATGCCAAATATCGCTGCAAGCGTCGATAAGGAGTCGTTAAAACTCTCAAACATCACTGTTCTGTTTACGATCCCTTTGCTTCTCCAGTATAGAACGGTTGCAAGCAGCAGAAGACCAAGGACTAGCAGTTCTGAAAATAGAGCCACTTCTAGGTTTGGATAGCTTTTTACTGGGTTCAGAATTTTGTTAATCCCTTCTTTGAAAAGCTCAAAAGCTAAGACAGTTATGAACGCAACTGAGATTGCGAGTGAGGCGACGTTTTTTAGAAGACCGTGCCCCATCGGATGCAGCCGATCGGCCCTTCTTTCAGAAGCTTTTGATGCCGTGGCTAGGAGAATTAAGAGCACAATGTCAACGATGGAATGCAGGGCATCTGCAAGTACTGCCGTAACGCCAGAAAATGAATAGGCGACTAATTTTATACTCAGTGTTAGAAAATAAATGGTCAGGATCGTCCTCATAATCTTTTCGTGAATTCTGAGGGTAGTTTTAGAACACTTGCAAGGCCTATCAGGTTGCTTTTAGAGATGCTTCCATCTGCGATCTCTTTAAGAACTTCTTTGGCATTGAAAGCTATGCCAAGCCCAGCCTTTTCGATCATGATCCTGTCATTCGCACCATCACCGACTGCGACGACGTTTTCAATCTTTATTTCTTCCTTTTTGGCGATTTCTTCAACAATTCTAGCCTTTTCTTCTGCGTCAATTATTCTCCCAACAACTCTTCCGGTAAGCTTTCCATCCACTATTTCGAGCTCGTTTCCAAACGCGTAGTCTATTCCTAACTCTTCTTTGATTTTATTCGTAAAATATGTAAAGCTTCCGCTTACAACCGCTATTTTGTATCCGGCTCTTTTTAATGCTGAAATGAGCTCTTTTGCCCCTTCTGTAAATTCTATTCTTGAATAGATCCTTTCTAGTACTTCTACCGGGAGACCTTTTAGAAGCTTCACTCTCTCCTGTAGTGCTTCTTTGAAACTCATCTCCCCATTCATTGCTCTTCGGGTAAGCTCTTTTACCTCTCTCTCAACGCCCGCCTCTTTTGCAAGTTCGTCGATGATCTCCGCCTCTATCAGCGTAGAGTCTAAATCGAATACAATAAGCCTTTTCTCCTTCGATGCTATCTGATAATCCTGAATAACTATGTCAAGGCCAAGTTTCTCCCCCTCTTTCAAAAGCTCCCTTCTAAGCTTCGTGATATCTGCATTGCCAATATCAACTAGAAATTCGATTGAGATAAGCTTGTCTCTTGCGGTTAAGCTTGTTCTCTCGATATTTATACCGAAATTTAGCAATACACCCGTGATATCTCTCACGATTCCGATTCGGTCTTTTCCTAGGACGTTGATCACGTACAATTTTTTCTCTTTTGCCTTTTTTCTATCGAACGAACTCAAGGCTATCTTTACTCCAAATTCCTCCATTAGCTTCTGCATTTTTTTCTCGACACAATCTAAATCTCCCGCTTCTGCAACTATGAACATTGCAAAGATCCCCTGCAAAACAGTCTGTTCTATATCGACTATATTGGCATTACAGCTGGCCAGAACCTTTGAAACTGCATGAACAAGTCCCGGTCTGTCCTCTCCATGAACGGAAATGGCGATTAACACATTCAAATTAGCCTTCGATTTTTAAGAGTATTGCGAAAAATCTATTGATCTCGTAAAGCGGGGCTTTTGCCTTTCCAATTCCGCCGCAACCAACCGTTGGACTTATCAAACCGGAACCTTTCAACTCCGAGATTAAAGAGCCTGGCTCCTTATCGTGCTTAATAGCAATTTCTACAATGTCTTCCCCGCATACAATCAGGTTTTTGGCTTTTTCAACAACTTCTTTAAAGATCTCGATGAACTCTCCTGGATTGTCTTCGCCTATTGCTCTGAAATATTCTTCAATTGCCTTTCTCCAGTCCCTTCCTAATTTGAAATAGTAACGCACAATGTACGGGATCTCCATGTCTGAACCGAATTGTCTCGCAACCCAGGCAAGGGAATCGTTTATACCTTTTAATGGAACTGCAAGCTTCAGAAATTCCAGTTTTAGCGCCGTTTCATAATCTATCTCTTTCATTGGGATTTTTCCTGAATCAGAGTATTTTTCTAACAAAGAAAGGAGATTTTCATCTAAAAAACTTGTGCCTAGTCCATTACCATCAGTGCGTGGTATGGGCATACCTTCACGCATGCGAGGCATCCTATACACTTTTCAGGGTCTATTTTTACAACCTTTCCGCCCTCCCTTATTATCGCATTTGGCACAGGACAGACCCTATCGCAACTCCCACAGCCCTTACAGCCGAGTACCGCGATCTGCAAGAAAATCCCTCAGAAAATTCCTCACTTTTTCGCAAAAAATGTTCATGGCGGTCTCAATTTCCTTCGCTACAAATTCTTTTGGTACGGCTTTATAAACAAAATAGTATCCACCCGCCGGCAGTACCCTTTTCTCTCTGTAGATCAGCCCGGCCAGTAAAAGTCTCTGAATAGAACGGTAAACCGAATTCTCCTTTTTGCCTAGAGCTGAACTGAGCTCGTCTATTCTTTCAAATCCGCTTAGAATTGCCTCATAAACCCTTAGGTCTTCCGAATTCAAGCCAAAAAAACATTCAAACATGCTTTTGCAGTCGTTTAAATTTGAGATCGGCTTCAGAGATATCATATACCTAGTGCTTTCTCTATCTCTGCCCTCACCATGCTTTCTGGCATCGCACCTACAAACCCACCGACAATTTCGCCTTTTCTGAAAAAGAGTACTGTGGGAATGCTTGATATTCCGTACTCGAACGCTAGTTCTTGGTTTTCGTCGACGTTGACCTTGTAGAACTCTACATCTGGAAACTCCTTTGAAAGCTTTTCGAGCACTGGGCTGAGATACCTGCACGGCATGCACCAGTCGGCGTAGAAGTCAACAACAACAAGCTTATCCCCCCTAATCACGCTCATGAATTCTCTCTCGTCGATCTTTTTCATTCCGATCACCAAATTAGAGTAACCTTAGGGCTTTATAAGTCTTCATCGGTTTTTCCAAAACCGTAAAAATCAGTCGGAGTATATCGAAACAACATCGCCATCACAGAGAACGTGATCCAGTCCTACCCTCTGACCTTCAAATCTGACAGATTTTCCCCAGACCCTTGCATAACGGAATTTTTCAACGAAGTCTCTGTGCAGTTTCCTACAAACATCCTCAACCCTCGCGCCTCTTCTCAAAACCATCGGTTTTTCAGAAACCTTCTCACCCGGTGGCTTCAGATATATGTTTACGAAGTCGAGCTTTCTGTAGATCTCCTCTTTCAGCCTCTCGAGGTTTATCCCCTTCTCTGCGGAGATCTTGATACCTTCAAAATCGACATCCATAAGGTCGATTTTGTTCACAACCGTAACTGAGGGTATGTAGACGCGGTTTCCGGCCAAAACGTCTATGAGCCTTTCAACACTTACATCCTCTCGAAATAGCACTTCGGCGTTGTGGATTCTGTATTCTTTCATGATCTCTGCAATCGTTTTCTCATCCACGGACAGCGGAACAGTGGAGCTGACCTTTATACCTCCTCGTTCTTTTCTTTTAATAACAATTTCCGGTGGCTTCTGATCCAGCCTTATTCCACCTTCGTAGAGCTCTTTTTTGACGATATCTATCGTTTCAAGTCGGAAAACGTCAGCAACGATCACGATAAGGTCTGCAATCCTTACAGCGGAAATTACTTCTTTACCTCTCCCTCTACCGCTTGCAGCGCCCTCAACGATTCCGGGCATGTCTATTATCTGAATTACCGCATGTTTGTACTCCAGAATACCCGGCACGGGTTTTTTTGTCGTGAAATCGTAGTCTGCAACTTCACTTTTTGCTCCGGTCAGAGCATTCAAAAGCGTCGATTTGCCTACCGAGGGATAGCCGACTAGGGCAACGGTCGCATCCCCCTCTTTTTTTATCGAAATCGTCTGTCTTGCACTTTTTGCCCTTTCTTTTTCGAGCTCTTCCCGAAGCCTTGCAAGTTTGGCCTTTAGCCTTCCAACATGATGCTCTGTTGCCTTGTTGTAGGGAGTTCTTTTTATCTCCTCTTCGAGCTCCCTTATTTGTGATGCTAGATCCACAGGAGTATTACAGTTTATAGAATTAAAAAAGTTCCTCAATGGTCCGTTCCAGTCAAGCATAAACTTTCATTCCCTCTCCCCCTCTCTGGATTCATCATCCATTTCGGCCGTCATGGGGGAGCTTCCGGGTTGAGCGGATGAAGACCTCGTTTCCCTTGGGATGCATTAAACCCTTAACTTAAGCTCGATCCTCCAAATGGCCTCAGGGCCCTTCAGATATTCTTGTCTCCCCTCTGTCCTCAGCTAAGCTCCACTACGCTTGTTCTCTTAATCTTGTCCCTCTCCATGGTTTTCGTGCCTCCCAGAGAGCATGAGACAAATACAGGAGGAATTCAATGCCAGCATCCTTAAGGTTTGCATTCCAGGGCACTCCAAAGCTGGGATTACAGTCATAATAGGCTTTTCTATCATCCACGCCCTGAGGGACGAGGCTTTCAGTTGTAACCGAACACTTAAGGTCCCCACTCTTTGGAACAGCTATAGGTAGAAGATTTTTTAAATCTTGCTTGAACTTCCCGTATGGAGGATGTTTTGAAGAAGATTACAGATTACAAATGGGAGCTCAGTAAGGATTATAAGAAGGGAATGAGGGTTCCCGCTTACTTCTACATAAGCAGGAAATTGATGAAGGATCTCGAGAAGGATGCCGTCGAACAGGCTGCAAACGTTGCGACGATGCCGGGAATAAGATTAGCATCGCTAGTTATGCCCGACGTCCATGTTGGGTATGGTTTCCCGATAGGAGGGGTTGCGGGCTTTGACATTGAAGAGGGAGTTATATCTCCCGGAGGAGTTGGTTTCGATATAAACTGTGGTGTCAGGCTGCTTAGAAGTAATCTGAAGGTTGAAGAAGTGAAATCGAAAATAAAGGAGTTGATAGACACACTCTTTATTGCCGTCCCATCTGGAGTTGGCAGCGAGGGCAAGATAACGCTTAATGACAGGGAACTTGACGAAATTTTCGTTTCTGGGGCGAGATGGGCATTTGAAAACGGTTACGGTACAGAAAAGGACTTGGAAAGATGCGAAGAAAACGGAGCGATGCCAGGCGCCAGACCTGAAGTTGTAAGCAAAAGAGCAAGAGAAAGGGGCAGAACTCAGCTTGGCACTCTGGGTAGTGGTAACCACTTCTTAGAAGTTCAGTACGTCGAAAAAGTTTACAATCCTGAAGTTGCCAGAGTATTTGGACTTGAGGAGGGCACAGTAACAGTTATGATTCATTGTGGGAGCCGTGGTCTGGGGCATCAGGTTTGCACGGATTTTTTGGAGGTGCTAGACAGAGCTGTGAAAAAATACAACATATCTTTGCCCGATAAGCAACTTGCCTGTGCCCCAATAAAGAGCAAGGAAGGCGAAGATTACTATGCAGGAATGGCTGCAAGCGCCAACTTTGCGTGGTGCAACAGACAGATAATAGCCCACTGGGTTAGAGAAAGCTTCAAAAAGGTTTTCAAGATGGGCGAGGATGATCTAGGCCTTGAAGTCGTTTACGATGTTGCTCATAACATTGCAAAGTTTGAGGAGCATCAAGTGAACGGTAAGAAAGTTAAGGTTTGCGTTCATAGAAAGGGCGCTACTAGAGCTTTTTCAGCCGGGAGAAATGAAGTACCCGCAGTTTATCGGAATGTTGGCCAGCCGGTTTTGATTCCGGGTAGTATGGGGACACCCAGCTACGTACTTGTCGGTACTCAGAGAGCGATGGAGGAAACCTTCGGAAGCACTTGCCACGGAAGTGGGAGAGTTATGAGCAGAGCTGAAGCGAAGAGAAAGCTAAGAGATGGTATCGTTAAGCAGAATTTGGAAAAGAAGGGCATTTATGTGCGTTCAGCGGAAAAAGGATTGCTAGCAGAAGAAGCACCGGAGGCTTATAAAATAAGCGACGACGTCGTTGATGTAGTGCATCGTGCAGGAATATCGACATTGGTCGCTAAGCTTGTTCCGCTAGGTGTAACCAAAGGATAGTATAATATTGTACTATAAAATAAATATTTTCTTCCAATCTAGAATTAAATGGAATGTTAAGCCTGGAGCGCCAAACTAGCAAGCTATGGAGAGACCCTCGTTCGATCTCTTGGGAAAAGCATGGCCTCTCTAATGTTGCTCAGATTTAGCATAGCCATCACGAATCTTTCGAGTCCTAATCCCCAGCCGGCGTGCGGCGGCATTCCGTATCGGAAGGCTTTGAGATAGAACTCGAAGCTTTCGGGCCGCAATCCTTTAGCCTTTATACTTTCCACAAGCTTTTGGTATCTGTGCTCTCTCTGTGCACCGCTGGCAAGTTCTATGTAGCCATACATAAGATCAAAGCTCTTGCATATCTTTTCGTCTTCAAAGGGCATCACGTAGAAGGGTTTTATCTTTGTGGGCCACTCTGTTATGAAGTAGAAGCCACCCAGTTCTGCTCCGATCGTCTTTAAAGCTTGCAAGTCTAAATCCTCGCCCCAGGGAATTTCCTGGGATTTTCTCGCAATCTCTATCGCCGAAGTATAGGTTATCCTCGGGAATGGTATCTCGGGGACTTCGAGCTTTAGTTCGAGAATATTAAGGAATTTTTCGCAATTTTGGATGACATCCTCGTAAACCTTTGCTACGAGTCTTTCCAGAAGCTTCATAACACCCTCATGATCCGTGAAACTCATCTCTATATCCACAGAAGTTGCCTCGTTTAGATGTCTTGTTGTATTGTGCTCTTCTGCCCTAAAAATCGGCCCTATCTCGAGAACTCTCTCAAAACCCGCTGACATCAGAATCTGCTTGTAAAGTTGCGGGCTCTGGTTTAGAAAAGCCTCCTTTTCAAAATAACTTATCGGAAACAGCTCTGTTCCTCCTTCAGTCGCTGTGGAGACGATCTTTGGAGTTTGAACCTCAATGAAACCTTCAGAGTAAAGAAAATCCCTGATGCTCTTGACAATCTGACTTTTAATTCTGAAAATGGCCTGAATTTTTGGCCTTCTCAGATCCATGAATCTGTTGTCAAGCCTCGTGTCTAGTTCTGCGGGCACCTTTTCGGTTACCTCCAAAGGCAGTGGTGCTGAACTTTCGTTTAAAATTTCGAATTTCTTCGGGATTATCTCAAAACCGTTAGGGGCCTTATCCTCTTTTTTAACTGTCCCCTCCACCATTATGACGCTCTCCCTGCTGACTTTTCTCGCTTTCCTGAAGGTCTCGGGATCAACGACTTTTTTGGGTAGGGTAATCTGAATGAACCCCTCTCTGTCTCTCAGAACTATGAAAACTAGCCCTCCAAGGTCTCTAACCTCGTGAACCCAGCCCGCAACAACGACTTGCTCTCCATCCTTCTCTGGTGTAATCTCTGTCGACCGCATAAAGGAAAGAATGTTGTCAGTTTTTAACACTATCGTAATTTAACTCAGAAAGGTTTCTGGATCGTGGCATCAGGGAATACAGCAACCCTCTTTTTGTCTCTTCCGAGCTCTTCCAGAACTTCTTTCCAGCTTTTAACCTTGACTGCATTTTCGTGCACGACTTCGAATGCGGGCTGTTTTTCATGGAACTCTGAGAGCAGAATTACTTTACCGGCCTTATTAAGAGTATCTGGCGGCGGAAGATAGAGTGTTCCACCCCTTCTGCGCATCCCCCACCGTCCATGGACATAGTGGCTGACCTGTCCGCCTTTTGCATTGCAAACGAGCACTAAAGTTCCGCCCTCCTTAAGGCAAACCGTTGTCCAAGTTGCTATGGTTGCCTCGTTCGCCTTGGAGTAAGCGTTTGCTACAACAACGTCGAAATCGAATTCTAGCTGGGTCGAGTAGTGATCTCTGGCAACATCCACACCTCTTCTTTGAGCATCCACGACATCCCCAGCGAAAATGTGCGTGGAATCCCTTTTCGAGTTTATCAGTACGTTTACGATAAAGTCCAGCTTTGCCATTCTTGCAGCCTCTTCAGCATCTTTTCTCTGAATATTCTCCTCGTTAACCCTTCCGTATGCCATGCTGCAAGATGGGTGCAATTCCCTGAACTTCTCTGCGTAGCCCCATCCTCCGAGAATACCGTGCTTGTAGACTATGCTCCTGATTCCCGCAACCCCAGGAAGTACGATCTTTGCCCCTCCACCAAAGCCGAATTGCGGGTGTGGCAGAATCGAACCGATTGCAATCTTGAGGGGATGGCTCATGACTTCAGCATTAATTTCGATCGGATTACCATAGGAGGTTTCTCCCAAGTAGTCAAGATTCTGGTACGGATTGTGATTAAAAACAGGATAGTTCTCCACTATTCTTTGGCCGAGTTTTGCAACGAAGTCTTCTCTGTCAAATGTGCCGTGAGCACCGTTTGCACAGACAAAAACGACTTCATCCATCTTTATTTCCTCTAAAATTAGCTCTGCAATCTCCCCAGCCTTTGTTGGTCTGGTGAGATCATCGAATATGATAACCGCGGAATCCTTGCCCTCTGCTAGCTTTTTCAGAGGTTTTGTCCCTATTGGGTTTCTCATTGCCTGCAGCATTTCTTCTCTGCTCAGAGCTCTGCAGCCATCGCCTTTCATTCTTAAAATGCTAACCTCCCAATCATCCGGAAAATCGAGCTCTATTTCCCTATCCTGCCAGATATGGCTAGGTAGCCGCACGATCATATACCATCACGGAATCCCCAATTTTCTGAATAGATTTCGAGCGGCAATAACGAGTGGGTCCCACACCCTTGAAACAGGGGGATAGTAGGGGAAATCGGTGAAGAAAAGATCTCTTACATTGGCCTTTTTGTAGAGAAGGGATGTTGCACCGTAGATTCTCATTCCAACACCATTACCCGCAGCTTGAACCCCCAAAAGCTTCCCGTTTTGATCGGCAACAACCTTTAGGTGGATCAAGCCATTTTGAAAGTATTTCGCAGAAGACTTTGATGTTACGAACGCTGAAACAACCTTGTAGCCCTCCTTTATTGCTTCGTATTCACTAAGGCCGACTTTTCCTATTTCCAGATCGTGAAAGCTTGTAAGCTGACACTTTACGGCGCCAGGATACTCGAGTTCGAATCCCGCAATATTTACTCCGGCGACGTATCCCATCTTATTTGCAGGTGTTGCCAGATGGATCCAGTCGGGTTTTTCAGTCACTATGTTGAAGGTTTCTGCACAATCTCCTGCAGCATATATACCCTCTTTATTTGTCTCCAGTTTTCTGTTTGTCCTTATAGCTCCGCTCTTTCCAAGTTTTACAATCTTTTTTGCCAGATCAACGTTCGGACGAACTCCAATTGCTACTATAACAAAATCGCACTCGTACTCTGTTTTATCGGTGACGACTCTCTCAACTCTGTCCTTCCCCTCGAAGGCAACGACTTTTTCGCTGAGTCTTAAGTTTACGTATTTTTCCATTTCTGATTTTAAGATCGCAGCAATTTCAGCATCGTACTCTGGCAGCGGTCTTTCGGCGATCTCTATAACCGTAACTTTTTTGCCTAGTTTGGACACGGCATCTGCCATCTCAACTCCTATATAGCCCGATCCCACGATTACAATCTTTTCAGACTTTAGAGCCAGTCTTTTGATCTTTTCGGCTGCCAAAATGTCTTCAACATAGATTATGCCCTCTAGATCTTCGTTCTGCACGGCTAGCCTCTTTGGTTTAGCTCCAGTGGCAAAAAGGAGTTTGTCCCATTCATATTCTCTCTCTTTACCCATCTCCTCAACAACAAGAGAGTTTTCTGAAATATCTATGACTTCTGAGTTGGTGTGAACATCGATGTTTCTCTCACTTCTGAAAAAGTTGGCGTCGTAAGTGCATAGTTCGTCAAAATGCTCGAAGAAGCCAGAGACATAGAATGGTATCCCACAAGGAGCATGGCTGACAAAATTGGTCTTTTCAAAGACTGAAACAATCCAGTCAGGCCTTATAGCTTTTATTCTTGAAGCTGCAGACATTCCCGCTGCTCCGCCACCGATTATAGCGACTCGCACATACCGTATGTTTAATTGAATTTTTAAATTTTTCTGTCAAAAAATGATAAAAAGTTTGTTAAAAAAGTTATTCGAGGGGAACAATTTTCTTCTCTTTTGCTTCCTTGGGTATTGTAATCTCCAGAACCCCGTTTCTGTAACTGGCCTTCGCAGAATCCGTGTTTAAACCTTCTGGAAGCGCAATTTTCCTGTATACCCTGCCGTATCTTCTTTCCTTCCTTATGAAATCCTTCTGCTTTTCTTCAGCCTCTTTTTTGCTTTCGGCTTTTATAACGAGGTTATTCCCTTCAAAGAACACTTCTAACTCGTCCTTCTCGAAACCCGGCAGATCTGCCAAAACTTTAATTTTGTCTCCCTCGTCGATCAAATCGACTGCAGTTCCAAGCTCTCTAAAAGGTTCAATGCCCTCTAGGAACATTTTGTTCAGCTTTTCCACAGTTCTTCTCAGTTCCTCAAAGGGGTCCAGCCTCCACATATCTTTCACCTCCAATTACTAACCTAATGTTAGGGTTTAAGTTTATAAACTTTTCGATTAAAATTCAACCGCAAAATCTATAAATTGGATGCTCATGCATCGTTATGCGTAAGCTTGGTAGGAAGTTGTATTTGCTGATATTGGTAATCCCAGTACTCCTGGCGGTTCAGTTAAGGATTCTCAATCCCTGGAATAGCGTTTTTACTTTTACCGTGCTCCTGTATGAGAACGATCCGTGGTACTACTACCGCCTGATAGAGAACTGCATTCACAACTTTCCTTCGAGGATCTGGTTCGATCCAATGACGCAGTACCCCTTCGGAACCTATACCCACTTTGGCCCCTTCTTGGTCTACCTAAGCGCAGTGATTGCGATGCTGGCTGGTGCAACGAGCGGTGAGGCCTTGAGGAGCGTTTTAGTCTTTATACCTGCATTTGGAGGAATAATGACGATATTTGCCGTCTTTTTCCTTGCAAGAAGTGTTTTTGGCGAAAGGGCCGCATTTATTTCGGCGCTGCTGATCTCGATAATTCCGGGTCAATTTTTGCAGAGAAGCATGCTGGGATTCAACGATCATCACGTCTGGGAGGTTTTCTGGATCTGCATTTCATTGGCCTTCTTCATACTTATCCTTGAGGGGGAGTGGAATAGAAGGGGAATCCTTTGCGCCATCTTCGGCGGTATAAGCTTCGGATTGTACATTCTGAGCTGGGCCGCCGCTTTTGCTTTTGGCCTTCTGATCCTCTCTGTTCTGGTTTTCGCAATTCTTTTAAAAATAAGGATTCCAGAAAACGTTTTCAAGCTAACGATTATCTACTTCTTCCTTGCGATCCTCACCTATCTGCCCTTCTCCTTTAATGCACCGAACAGTCCCGTTTGGTATTCTCCTATGCAGTTGAGTATGCTGGCATTCTATGCGGTTTCGACTTTCTTTCTCTGGCAGTTCGACTCAAATTATGAGAAATTGAGGAGATTTGTGAGGATAGGAAAGGAAACTGCGCTTTCAATTTTTGTAATCTTGGGTTTGATCCTGATATCCTACATCTTTCCCGAGTTCTCATTAACGGTCGGAAGCATTTCCGGATATCTTCAGCCAAGAGGCGGAGCTTTGACGATCGGGGAAGTTTATCCCTTCTTCTACTTAGGAGGTTCCTTCTCTCTAGCTCCAGCACTTCTGCATTTTGGAATTACCTTCTTCTTTGCAGTCCCTGCAATTCTTTATATCTTCTACCGCTTTTATCGGGCGAAGGATCTAAAGGACTTCACTATTCTGCTCTGGGCTTTGGCATTGTTTGTGGCACTCTGGGGGCAGAACAGATTTGCATACTACTTTGCCGCGGTTTGTGCGGTTTATGCTGGCTTTGCGTTGGATCTGATATTTGAAAAAATGCATGTTTACAGGCTGGTGGGTGGGGAAAGGAGTGTTAAGGGCAAAAGGAGTGTAAGCAAGTTCAGGGTTGCGATTGCGATTCTTCTGGCATTCATTCTGATATATCCTACATACCGCATAGCCGAGATTCAAAGCAGTGGGGGCGGGGGTATAAACAAGCAGTGGTACGACGCCATGGTCTGGTTGAGAAACAAAACTCCCGACAACGGATATGAGGAGTACTACTATCAGCTTTATCCCCCCGGAAAGCCGGGAGAAAAATACAGCTACCCATTCGAGACCTATGGTGTTATCAGTTGGTGGGATTACGGCCACTGGATCCTTGCGATAGGCAAAAGAATGGCAGTTGCAAATCCCTTCCAGCAGGGAATAGGTAACTTCTACGATAAGATTCCCGGAGCTGCGCCGTTTTTCGTTACAGACAACGAAAGCTATGCGGAATGGGTTGCCGATGAGCTGAATGTGCGTTACGTTGTAAGCGACATAGAGATGGCCACAGGGAAGTTCTTTGCCATGGCTACATGGGCAGAGGGAGATCTGCCTTTGGCAGAAAAGTACTATGATGGCTATCTATTCTACTCTCAGGGGTATTTAGGGGTTGGTTCACCGTATCAGATTCCTCCGGGCTCGATTGTGTTTATGGTAACTCCAAGTGAGCTTTATTATAATACAATGGAGGCAAAATTGCACATTCTCGATGGTTCAGGCCTGTCTCACTACAGAATGGTCTATGAAAGCGAACCAAGTGGAGAATGGAGTAACTATCTCAGCTCTTCTTTCGGCCAGCTGGATCCGCTGCAGATAGCAGTCCAGGAATCAGTCTCAAGAGCTAATTATGGGCTATCTCCCAGCTTTTCTGCGCAGGAAGTGCTGATCAAGTTTGTCTATAAGAATTTGTATCAGAACAGAACAGGTATACCGGTCGAGCTAAACGCTACTGGTTACGTTAAGATCTTCGAAAGAGTAAAGGGTATTACTGTGAAGGGCAAGGCGAACTCAGAATTCGTGGAAGTCAATGCAACAATAAAGACGAATCAAGGCAGAACATTCGAGTACTATAAGAAGGTGGACGTAATAAACGGCGTGTACGAGGTCACTCTGCCATATTCTCATGATTCGAGCTACGAAACCGGGCCTATAACCCCATACAGTTTCAGAGCGGGCAACATAACGAAAACTCTAACGGTCTCTGAAGATCAGGTTTTAAGAGGGGAAGTACTGGAATTAGATTTAATCTAGCAGGGTTTGAATTTTTAACTTTTTAATCTATCTTTCTCACTCTGGAAGGTAGCTCACAAAACCAAAATTTTTTTAAGTTCGAAGTTGAGAATGTAGATACAAAGCCAGGGTGGCAGAGCGGCCATGCGGCGGACTGCAGATCCGCTGACCCCGGTTCAAATCCGGGCCCTGGCTGATTTAGATCTCCAATTAACCCTTTTTGGACTCTGAAAGAGCTTTGTTGATCTCTTCGAGAAGTTCCTCGTCACTTTTTCCCTCTGGATTTATTCCCAGATCTTTGGCGATCTTCTCTAGCTTTTTCCTCTTCTCTTCTTTGGATGCTTTTAGATCTTTTTCGAGATCTCTTAGCTCCATTTCTGCTTCTTTCTGGGCTTTTTTGAACTCCGCAACGCCTCTACCAAGATTTCTTGCGAGCTCCGGTATTTTGCTGGCACCAAAAAGTAGCAAAACCACCACTATGATCAATATGAGCTCCTGGGTTCCGAGTATTTGCATTTCTAGAAACGCCATTCCCGCCTGCATTGCCGGTATTTGTATATAGGAGTAAAAAAGTTTTCCTTTCCAGTTTTGGTTGCAAGCTTATATAACCCGTGGTCTAGGCAGAAGCATGAAGGTTGTACTTGCCTACTCTGGTGGACTTGACACGACAGTTTGCATTTTCCTACTCAGGGAGAGATACGGTTTTGATGAGGTAATCACAGCCACCGTCGACATCGGACTTCCGGAATCGGAGTTGAGGAGGGCTGAAGAGAGGGGGAAGAGGTATGCGGACAGGCATTATACTATTGACGCCAGAAAAGAGTTTTTAGAGGCGATTCACAGACTAATAAAGGCAAATGGGGATTACGAGGGCTACGTGCTGGGAACCGCGATTGCTAGGCCAATAATCGCGGAAAAAGTCGCTGAAGTTGCGATAAGCGAAAAGGCCGATGCAGTGGCCCACGGCTGCACGGGGAAAGGGAACGATCAGCTTAGATTTGAGAACGTCTTCAGACAGTACAATTTCAGAGTAGTAGCGCCTGTGAGAGAACTGAACCTGACAAGGGAGTGGGAAATAGAGTATGCGAGACAGCATGGAATTGAAGTCCCGGCAACAAAGGAGAGACCCTACAGCGTGGATGAGAATTTGTGGAGCAGAAGTATAGAAGGGGGGAACTTGGAGAATCCGGCCTTTATACCCCCCGAGGAAATATATGAGTGGACCACATCTCCTGAAAAGGCTCCTGAAAGGCCTGAGGTTATAAAGATAAGCTTTGAAAAGGGCGTTCCGGTTGCTGTAAACGATCGGGAGCTAGAACCTTTTGAGCTTGTTAGATTTTTGAACGAAATTGGCGGGAGGCATGGAATTGGAAGAACTGATATGATAGAAGACAGGGTACTCGGATTGAAGGCGAGGGAGAACTACGAGCATCCCGCGGCAACTATACTGATCACAGCCCACAGAGATCTGGAGAGGCTGGTTCTGAGCAGAAGAGAGCTGAAATTCAAGAAAATCGTTGAGGAAGAATGGGCAGAACTGGTTTACTACGGCCTTACAAATGATCCACTTTACGAGGCTCTTAACGCCTTCATAGATAAGACTCAGGAGAGGGTTACCGGCTGGGTGAAGCTAAGGCTGTATAAGGGATCTGTTATGCCAGTCGCTAGGGGCTCGGAATTTGCACTGTATTCAGAGGAACTCGTTTCATTCGATACCAAGGCTATAGATCAGAAGCTTTCCGAAGGTTTTGCAGCTTTTCATGGATTGCAGGGTAGGATATACCAGAGGCTTAAAAGGGAAAGGCTATGAGGATCGCGATAATAAGCGTCGGAAATGAACTGCTCAAGGGAGATACTGTAAACACTAATGCGAGTTACATAGCTAAAAAGCTAACGGAGATAGGTCACGAGGTTAGGAGAATAATAGTGATCCCGGATAATGTGGGGGAGATAGCCGATGAGGTTAGGAAGGCATCCCAGTTATACGATTTTGTAATAGTGACCGGTGGGCTAGGAGCAACTCATGACGATGTAACGAACGAGGGGATAGCCAAGGCTCTGGAAAGAAAACTTTGCGTCAACGAGGAAGTTTACGAGTATCTTAAGGGCATAAGTGATAACGAGTTTGCAGTGAGGAAAATATCTTCGGTTCCTGAAGGTGCGGAAATAGTCTGGAACGATGTTGGGGCGGCCCCAGCCTACATAGTTGAGAACATCGCAGTGATGCCCGGGGTTCCAGAAGAGATGAGGAATACTTTTGAAAAAATTTTAAAGAGATTCGAGAGGCTCGAGTACTTCCAAGAAGAGGTGAGAGTCGACGGCTATGAAGTGCAGATCCTCGAAGAGCTAAACAAAGTGGTTGAAGAGTTTCCTGATGTTGAAATAGGTTCTTATCCGAAGTTGGGTTATGTAATTGTTAGGTTTTCGGGAAAAAATAAGGTTAGAGTTAAAAAGGCGGTTGAGCGGTTCAGGGAGCTTTTAGGTAAGAGAGTATGATATATGGGAAGATCTTTTACAATGGCGAATTCATTGAGGCTGGAATTGAAGTTGAAAATGGAAGAATCAAGAGAATAGGAAAGCTCCTGAAAGGTAGAAGAGTTGAGGGGGTGATTTTACCTGCAGGAATTGATGTACACGTTCACTTTAGGGATTTCGATGAAAAGCACAAGGAGACAATTGAGACCGGAAGCCTTGCGGCCCTGCATGGCGGAATATGTCTGGCTGTTGACCAGCCGAATACAAGACCCTTGGTGGATAGCGAGGAATCCTATTTTCAGAGGATGGAGAAGGCCGAAAAGTGCACCTATGTAGACTACGCGCTGAATTTGGCGCTGACCAATAATAATGCCAACAGATTGGAGGAGATAATCAAAAAAATCCAGAGAAAATATTTTTTACCAGCAGTTGGTGAAGCCTTCCTGCAGAATGAAAGAAAAGAGCTGGAAATAAGCTATGAAACTCTTAAGGCAGCTTCTATGGTAAATGCGAAGATAACAGTACATGCGGAAGATCCTAGGTTTGTGAGGGTAGGGCAACCGAACTTTCTATTCAGAAGCAGGGAGGCGGAAGTTGTTGCTGTAGAGGAGTGCGAAAAGATAGGAAACTTTCATTTCTGCCATCTCTCGACAAAAGAAGCCGTTGAAAGGGTTACAAGGGGTACTTTCGAGGTTACACCACACCATATTCTTCTAAGCGTAGAAGACTATGATAGACTGGGCGAACTTGTGAATGTAAACCCACCCCTGAGACAGAAGCGCGACTCCGAATGGCTTTTGAAGAATTTTTCGAGGATTCAGCTTCTGGCATCGGATCACGCCCCACACACGATTGAGGACAAGAAGATGGGTTCTGCTGGATTTCCGGGAGTTGAGACTATGTATCCTATTTTTGTCTATCTTGCAAAAATTGGTGTTGTGGGATTTGGAGAACTTGTTGAAAAGATCGCTGTTAATCCCTCGAAATTGTTTGGATTTAGAGAGTATGGAAGTTTGGAAGTTGGAAAGCTTGCCAACTTTGTGGTTTTTGATTTGAAAGACGTTCAGAAAATAAGATCGGATAAACTTCATTCTCTCTGTGATTGGACACCATACGAGGGATTTAAAGCAGTTTTTCCTAGGGAGGTGTATATCAGAGGAGAGGAAGTTCTTCAGAGTGGTATCAGGGCAGGAAAAATTTTGAAATTAAACAAAAAATTTATTAGCTAAAGGTTAATTATTTGATAATGGAAACAAGAATTTTAATCGTAGATGATGATCCGAGCATTCGAGAAATCGTAAAGATAATGCTCAAGGACTATGAGGTAATTGAAGCCTCAAACGGGAGAGAGGCCGTAATAATTTACAAAAATCTTAATCCAGACATCGTTTTAATGGATATAAGTATGCCGGAAATAGATGGTGTCGAGGCTACGAAAGAAATTATGAAAATAAATCCCAAAGCGGTTGTAATCGGTTTAACTGCATTTTCGAGAACAAGAGGAAGCGAATTGCTGAGTGCTGGTGCCGTAGGGATAATAAACAAACCATTTACAAGAAAAATTTTGAAGGAGACCATAGAGAAGTTTTTAGCAAAACCAGTTGTTTGAGAAATGCATTGGAAGAATAATGTCGGGAAAACGCCGGAAGCCTTTGATTTAAGGGAGATATGGCTCAATCGAATTTGGAAAGTTTTCAGGCAGAATACAATTCCGAGAAAAATTTAAATTTGTTGGATTGACGGACTATCAGGTGGGAAGATGGCTGTTGGCGAAAGAATTGTTAGGGCCTTAAACCAGCAGTTGAACAGGGAACTATACTCGGGATACCTCTACCTCTCGATGGCCGCGTATTTCGAATCTCTGGGTCTGAGAGGCTTTGCAAATTGGATGAAAGTTCAGTCGCAGGAGGAGCTAATGCATGCGATGAAGTTTTTTGACTACATAGCCAGGAGAGGGGGCAGAGTTGAGCTTTTTGAAATTGAGGAACCACCCAAGAGCTGGAGTTCTCCTTTAAATGCGTTTGAATATGGTCTTGAGCACGAAAGAAAGGTTACCCAGCTCATCAGCGATCTCGTTGAACTCGCAATCGCTGAAAAGGATCATTCAACATTCAACATGCTTCAATGGTTTGTGAAGGAGCAGGTAGAAGAGGAGGAAAGCTTTGATGAAATTGTTGAAAAGCTTAGAATGGCCAAAGATAATAATATGATTCTTCTTATGATTGATCGTGAGCTGGGGGAGAGAAAATTTGGAGGTGGAGAATGAATCTTTCTGCTCTCTACAAAATTAGTTATGGGCTCTACATTGTTACTTCGGTGAAGGAGAACAAGTTTGCAGGCCAGATTGCAAACACGGTTTTCCAAGTGACTTCTGACCCGCCGAAGATTGCGGTTTGCTTGAACAAAAGGAATACCACTCATGAGTTTTTAAGCAGCAGCAGGGTATTTGGAGTGACCGTTCTCAAAAAAGACACACCTATGCAGTTTATTGGAAAATTCGGGTTCAAAAGCAGTAGAGATGTTAACAAATTCGAGGGTGTAAACTTCAAAGTAGGTAAAACTGGAGCTCCGCTCGTCTTGGATCACGCCGTAGCAATTCTTGAAGCTGAGGTGAAAGGAGAATGCGACGTCGGAACACACACGATCTTCATAGGCGAGCTTGTCGACGCAGAAATCATAAGCGAAGCAGAAGTGATGACCTATGCCCATTATCACTTCATAAAGGGTGGAAAGGCTCCCAAAACTGCTCCCGTATATATCGCCCAAAAGCAGTAACCAATAGCCTACAACTGAAAGCCTCCTTTGGGGGCGAGAGGAGGTCAGGTGAAATCGAGAGTAAAGCCTGCGTTTTTTAGACCTTGGGATCGACGCAAGCGTTTCAGGAGCTCTCCTCTCTTTTTGTTATCAGGAATGTGGTCATCTCTTGGCTTCTGAGTTCTTCTATGGTTTTCATCATCCTTTCCAGCTGGTTTTTGATTTCATCCAGCACTTTTTCGATTCCAACCTCATCTTTTATTTCAAGGTACCCTAACGCAATAGCTAGGGGATTTCTCAGTTTATCTGCTAGATTTTCGAAGTGTCTTAGGTTTTCGTAAATAATATCAGACATTATCTTCCTGTCAAGTTCAGCATTATAGTGTTCAATTCCGAGTCCTATATCCTCCCCAAGTTGCAAGAAGACTCTCATTTCGTTTTCATCCAGTTCTCCCACAGAACACAAAGCCAGAACTCCGAGAAGTTTACCCGCATGTGTGAACGGGATTATAAGACTTTTGCTCTTTGAATTTTTACATTTGCAGATCCCGTATCTAAATCTTGGGTCCTCAAACGCTGTGCATTCCAGAATGTTCGGCACGGCTTCGACCAGCTTTCCCTGCTTTTTTATCCATATCGCTGATTTGATTCCGTAATTTTTCAGAATACTCCAAACCTTTTGAAGGAGGGCGTATTCGTCTTTTTCTTTGAAAATTTGCTGATTTACTTCTGTAAGAATTTTTAGAGCCTGATTAGTTTTCTCTAGCTGCTGTTGAAGTATAAACCTGTCGGTAATATCTCTGGCAACTCCTTCTCCTCCTATTATCTTTCCACCGACAACTCGTGGCCACTCCAGCACTTCTATATATTTTGTCTCGCCTTTGGCAGTCTTTGCCTTAAAAGTAAACCTGACACTCTCACCCTTTAGAACTTTCTTAAAATTCTCTCTCAGCATCTCAATCTGGTCTTCAAACGCTATGATCCTTGTGGTTTTACCTATAAGTTCTTCTCGGTTGTATCCCACCACCTCATAAGTCTGATTCACGTCAACGAATCTTCCTTTTTCATCGAGTATGAAGAAGAAGTCTTTACCACTTTTGAAAAACTTCTCATAGACTCTCAGGGAATCCAAATTTTTTTGCTCTTCTGTGTAGTCCACCGCAACAGTTAGAATATACTTGCTGAATTTAATTGAAATTAATTTATATACTTTATTGTCTATAACCAGCTTCTCTCTGCCGACAACGTCTTTTGGACTAAAGCCAATTTTTTTGGCCTCTTCGTTTGCGTATAGAATACTCTTTTCGTCTGAAATTATTACCGGAAGTGGCAAGCGGTCCACAACTTCTTGGAGATTGATCACAATTATACTTTTGACTATGGTATTTAAACCTTTCCAATTATAATAATACTAATTACAATATTAATTACAATTACAATTTTAATTACATAAAACTCGACGAGAAAGCCTACGGTTTTAACCGTGGGATTGTCGATATGCTTGTGCAATAGACCTTGAAAAATACATTGAAGCCCGAAAAAGTGTCTGAAGTGAAGAGAACGAACACTTTCATGGTCGAAGGCTGTCCCGCCTTATGGGAACTCGCTGACAGCTGCGCCAGGCTGTACAATGAGCTGAACTTTGAAAGGAGGCATGCATACATGCGCTGCAGGCGTTTCGAGTGGTACCCCAAGCACCTCTGCGAAAAATACGCTCCGCTTATAGGCTCGGCAACAGCCCAGCAGATAATAAACAAGAACAACGAA
>QNUZ01000010.1 GCA_004347865.1 Archaeoglobi archaeon
ACATGGATCTGGACGCGACGACGATAGCGATAAACACGGACAAACAGCATTTGCTGATGATAAAGGCAGACAAGAGGGTGCTGATAGGAAGAAGCCTGACGAGAGGTTTGGGGGCAGGGGGATTCCCAGAAATAGGGAGAAAGGCGGCAGAGCTTGCAAGAGGGACGATCGAGGAATTGCTAGCCGATGCTGACATGGTCTTCGTTTGCGCTGGAATGGGCGGTGGAACGGGAACAGGTTCCGCCCCTGTAGTTGCGGAAGTGGCAAAGAGACAGGGGGCCATAGTGGTTGGATTTGCCCAGATGCCCTTCAAGGTTGAAAGGGCGAGAATAGGAAAGGCAATTCAGGGGCTGAGGGAGCTAAAGGAGAACTGCGATACCGTAGTCGTGCTGGACAACAACAAGCTCGTTGAGTACTATCCAAACCTCCCAATAGATGCCGCTTTCAGTGTAATGGACCAGCTAATCGCCGAAACTATAAAGGGCCTGACCGACACAATAACCCGCCCATCTCTTGTGAACATCGACTTTGCGGACCTTAAGGCAATAATGGGCCATGGCGGAGTTGCTGTGATGCTGGTTGGCGAGGCAAAGGCGCAGGATAAGGCTGCCACGGTTGTTAAGGATTGTCTGTCTCATCCATTGCTTGATGTCGATTACCGCGGTGCAACGGGTGCTCTAGTGCACATCTCCGGAGGCAACGATCTGACGCTGAAGGAAGCGGAGGAAATTATAAGGAACCTTACCTTTGAACTCGATGATTCTGCAAACGTCATCTGGGGCGCGAGGATTTCGAGGGAGTTCGAGGGCTTTGTCAGAGTTGTTGCCATAATGACAGGTATACAAAGGGAGATCGTGGGCAGCGAGGAATACGAACAGGTTCTTGCAAGTCCGAATCCGAGCAGTTCTCCAGCCAAGGAAATAAGCGTTAATGCTGAGAAGAGAGCTGTGAAGAAGTTGATAGACACTCTCTGATCCTCTGAAATTACTATTTTTTATTTATTTTTTAATCCGCACCGTTTTGAGTCTCTTCAAAAAGCTCGGAGGTTATTACAACCTTTTCTGCGGGTTTTTCGGGGATTTTTCCCAAGAAAACTTCTCCATATTCTTCCCAGATCTCTTTCGCGGTCAAAACTTCGTCAGAATTTCCAATTGCAACGAAAGCCGGACCGTTACCAGAAAGACCGCAGCAAATCCCCTCCCTCCAGACCCTTTCGGCGATATCCAGCGGGTAACCGATCATCTCGCAGTAGTATCTGGTGTTTTCAACCATAACCTCCCTGAATTTTAGCATCTCGAGCTTCTTCAAAGCATTTTTCAGTCTATCAGACTCATTCTTTATCCTATTCCAGTTTACCTCTCCGCGCTGAAATTCGGGAATTAGGATTGCCACTCTCTTTGCGAGCGGAATCCAGTTCTTAAGTTTCATCCCGTAATTGTTCGAGACCACGATTCCGCCAAGAAGAGAGGCAGATGCGTCGTCAAATGCTCCGGTGTAGCTTATCTTTGCCTTCAGAGAAATTTCTGCGTTCAGCTTCAGAACTCTGTGTGCAAAAATTTCCCCATTTTTCTTCATTAGCGCGCACAGAACTGAGTTTATAAAGGCTGAGCTACTACCGAGGCCGCTTCTTTCCGGTATAGTGCTTCTTACTGAAATTTTGGCTCTGATCCCGAACGGGGACAGAATTGTTTCGAGAATCCCGGAATCCCTCTCCCTCCCATTAACAACAAGTATGTTCTCGGAACCGATTTTAACTCTGGCCCTCGTAACGAGGTTCACACCGAAAGCGCTTCCAATTCCGGTGGCGAGTGCATTCAGTATCGTCCCGGCTCCGTATGCTCTGCCGATCATCTAATCACCGAAGGCAGAGAAGAGTGCAATTCTCTCCCGAATTAGTAGTGGAAGTCTCTCCAGACCAACGATTTTCAGCTCCTCCTCGGATATCTCGTAGTGCTCCATTATCGATTTCAGGTCGAACTCGGGTTTGAACTCTTTTTCCTCAAATTCTATTTTTGAGAACTCTTCTTCGTCTATAACAACCGCTACGGCCTTTTTTGTTCCAGCCAGCTTTTTGGCGATGTTAATTTGTCTGGTTGCAGAGTAATAGAGAAGTATCTCCATAGCAAGCGACTTTGATATCCTCTTACCGGAATTCCAGTTTTTAAGCGTCTTCTCTACTGCAAATTCCACGACTGAAAGATCGGGAACGTATTTTGGATCTATAAAACAGGCAAATTCACCGAAAACCTGTTTTTTTAGCTCTCCAAAGAGAATCCTCATAGGACCCTAATGGTTGACTCCATTCTGATTCCCCTGTTAGTGATGTCGTATCTCAGGACTATTCTCGGTACAACCACCCCCTCCAGTTTCAGGAATTTTAGCCTTCTCTGAATTTCGTTCTCCGTCTCTCTCAAGCTGAGTTCTACTACGCCGTCGCAGTAGTGTTTCAGGGCTGTCTCCTGTTTATCGTCAACCATTCCCTTAGTCATTAAGAGAACGCTAACCGAGTCATTCTCCTTGCAGACATCTGAGAGGAATTCAATCATCGATACTACGTCCTCGTATGAATATTTTGAGAAAAAGTAAACGAGGTTGTTTATAATCGTTCTGTCATATCTGTCATTCCTTAAAATTCCTTTCAATCTACCGATGGCATCATGAAATGCTCTTTTAACGTGAACCCTCGCCTCATCTTTCTTCTGCCCTTTAAGGCTCAGAACTGGAAATTCCTTGTACTGATCGAAGTATACCCTCAAAAAGCGTTTTACATCATCTTCGTAGTCGTCGGTTGAGAAATATATCACCTTTTCGCCGCTTTTGGCACCCTCTACTGCGAAGTGATAGGAAAAAACATCTCCTCCTGCACCAGGCTCCTCCAGTATCAGAAGAACGGTGCCACCAGGAATTCCGCCCTCGAGTTGAACGTCGAATGGAACTATTCCCGTCCTGTAGATCCTCATTGGTACTTTTACCACCTTACAATTTATAAAATCTTTGTAGCTAGAGTCTGGTTCTAACGACTCTATAGAACCCGTATTTTGGAGAGAATATTTCTCCCATTGTTTTGAGTTTAGAAAGTATCTCCCTAGCTTTGCTCTCTTCTATTCCCTCTGCCTTTGCTCTGTTTACTATTTCCTCTTCGGGAGCTCCATTTTCGGTCGATTCCTCAAGCTCTTCCACGATCCTCTTTATGGTAAAGATTCTGTCCCTCTGTTTTTTGGATGTTCCGGTAAGTGCGTAGTCTATGTCCAAGTTACCAGTTTCCGGATCCACTGCGATCTGCGACAGGCACTTCTGGAAGATTTCCACCACCCTGTCAACGTCTTCAGGCAAAACCTTATCACTCAGCCTAACTCTCGCGGAAGCTTCTGCCATTCGAACGAGGCTTTCGAGCTGTCTTGCAGTTATCGGAACCGGTGAGTTCTCTTTGGCTCTGGAGCGAAGAGACACGTAAAATTCCTCTATTTTTCTCTTTGCCTCTTCGGTTAGTACCGGATAGATATTCTTCGCATAAGCGATGTATTTTCTGAAAAGATCGGGATTTATTGCCGGTTCAATTTTTGATATCTCACCCCTCAGTTCTTCCCCGAAATTTTTGTCTTTCAGTTTCTCCAGCGTCTCCCCGAGCTGGTGCATTCCGAGGATATGTCTGGCGAGCATCTGATCTTTCTCCTGGCTGGGTTCATCCATCATTCTGAAGATTAGATCGAATCTGGAGAGCAGCGTGGGAGAAAGATCTATCTGCTCGGAAATCGGAGTATAGCGATCAAATCTCCCAAATTTCGGATTCGCCGCGGCAAGAAGAGCGCATCTTGCCTTTAGAATTGCATTTATACCTGCCTTTGCCACGCTTATTGTTTGCTGTTCTAAAGCTTCGTGAAGGGCAGAACGGTCCTCTTTTCGCATTTTGTCTATCTCGTCAACCAGAGCTATGCCCTTGTCCGCAAGAACAAGTGCACCAGCTTCAAGAGTCCATCTCCCATCTATTTCATCTCTAACGGCGGTGGCTGTCAGCCCGGCAGAGGTCGTCCCCTTTCCAGTTGTGTAGACACTCCTTGGGGCTATTCTGTGGACGTATCTCAGTAGCTGAGATTTAGCAACTCCGGGATCTCCGACAAGAAGAATGTGAATGTCCCCTCTGATCTCTGTTCCATCCGGAAGTTTCTTCGGTACACCGCCGAATAGCTGGAGTGCGATCGCAAGCTTAATGTCCTCGTGACCGTAGATAGAGGGTGCTATCGTCCTGACTATTTTCTCGTAGATGTCGTCACTGTTTGCGAGTTTTATTATTTCCTCCTTGTCCTTCTCGGTTATCTCAAACTCCTCGTATTCCTGCTGCAGCATCTCGACGGAATTTCCTTCAATGAAGAGATCCATGTGGGTGAGAATTCTTTGCTGCACCCCTCTGGGCTTTGCCCTTACTATACCGTTTACAATAACTCTGTCTCCAGGATTTACAAAACCGGCTAGATCGGCCTCGAGGATCACGTCGATGCTCTGGGGCTGCTCACCACCCCTGAGATTTTCCGGAAACTCTTGGATTTTCACCCTCTGGCTGTCCACGGAGATGCTTTTCTCGGGGATGAACTGAAACCTCTTGCTTCCGCAGCCACACTCGTAGGGGAACTTTAGCGATGAATCCTCTTGGGGAACGTAGAGGATGTTTCTGCAGTTAATACACCTAAAGGCCGCCGATATTACCTTTGGCCGAACTTCTGTGACCTTGCGGACGATCCCCTCAATCGCCACGAATTTCGAGATATGGGTACTCCTCAGATTTCGTATCAAGATCTTCCTGGTAGACGGCAGAGAGTAAAATCTGGGTTTTACACCTTCAAGAGGGATGCCGTAAATGTTCGTGGAAGAGGCAAGACCCTTCTCAGCGTGAATTATAACCTCATCCGGGTACTCCATAAGCTCCTCTGCCAGTCTCCCCTCCTGGAAAACGGAGAGGTGCTGAATGAAGTTTACGTATATTGCCCTTTTGTCTTCACCACTCTTTATTCGGAATGCGAGGTTGTTAAGCTGTTCAGAGTAGTATTTCTCAAAAAATTCCGCCCATATTTCGGGACAGCTGATCATCGGAAAATGTCTTCAAAAAGCTTATAAAATTTTAGCCCGACAGCAATGGCGATGAATATCCTGATAAAATCAATAAAGGCTACTTACGAAGATTCGGGCGACAATGCTGTCCTTCTCTGTCCTCCGCACCCCCTTATGGGAGGGAGCAGATTCGATGAGAGGCTTGAGAGAATTTCGCAAAGATTGTCCGCGCTCGGAATTTCAAGCCTGAGATTCGATTACAGAGAATACAGGAGGGGACTGGGGGAAGTAGAAGATGCAAAAACATGTCTGGAATTCTTAAAGGGAAAGCACAGTAAGATTGCCATTCTGGGCTACTCCTTTGGCAGCGTTGTGGCATCGAATGTTGCCGATCTTTGCGATCTGAGTGTTTACATTTCACCTCTACCGTCAATAGATTCCATAGAGTTCAGGGATTCCAGAAAGCCCAAGTTCTTTGTTATCGCACGGCGCGATCAGTTCATACCATTTTCTGAAAGCCTTGAAATTTATTCAAGGGCAAGTGAACCGAAGGATTTTATAATATTAGACACCGATCACTTCTACTTTGGAAAATTCGACCTGCTAGCAGAAAAGGTCTGCGAATTCGTTCAAAAACAGTTCCGTTAGCCAGAGAAAAGATGAGATACGATACCTCTGACCTAGGCTCTTCTTCGCCCTGAAGGCTTTCAGTCGTAAAATTTATTAATTATTTTTCAATATTTTGTTGGATGAAGGTTCTCGCCTTCGATATTGGCACAACTTCTGTAAAGGCTGCACTGATAGATGAAAACCTTGAAATTCTGGATCTGGTGTCAAAAAATGCAAAAATAGATTTTCCAAAAAGCGGCTGGGCTGAAATCGATCTCGATAATTTGTGGAGCGATCTGTGCGAGCTTTCAAGCAAACTTGACAAACTGGATTCCGTGGATGCGTTAATTTTTGCTCCTCATATGGCTGGTGTTGTTCCCGTTGACAAAGAAGGAAACGCGCTGATGAGGGCAATGATATGGCTCGACGAGAGGGCTGCCGGATATCCAAAAGACTTGTTCTCCGGGATCCTCAAATACGCCGGATACAATATACCGAAGCTCATGAAATTTCTGCGGATAACCGGTGGAGGGCCGAGCAAAACCGGAAAGGATCCTATATCGAAGATCCTGTGGCTCAGGGACAATGAACCGGAAATTTTTTCCAAAACCGCAAAGATGCTTGACATAAAGAGCTACCTTATTGCTAGGTGCTGCGGCGTTTTCGTGACCAGCCCTGATGAAGCGACGCTTACATGGCTCGCAGACACACGTGGGGGGGTTGCAAAGTGGAGCAGAAGCCTTTTGAAAAATTACAGACTAGATCCCAATCTTTTCCCGGAGATAAAAGACTCCGCCTCCGTGGCGGGGGAGATGAAAGGCGACGCCTGTAAGGATCTCGGGATAAAGGCAAAGGTAATCGTCGGGGCGGGAGATTTGGCCTCCGCAGCAGTCGGCAGTGGGGCAGTGAAAGATGGGGAAGCACACATCTATGCTGGAACCAGCGATTGGGTTGCAGCTCATATAGGAAAGAGAATAGTTGACATTCCGCACTACATAGGCTGTCTGCTGAGTGCGATCCAAAGGAAGTACCTGTTAATCGCAGAACAGGAAATCGCAGGCGGAGCCATAGAATGGGCTATGAAAAATCTTGGGATAGATAGCTACGAGGAGGTTGAAAGGATCCTGAAAAAGGGTAACATTCTCTTCCTTCCGTGGATGTGCGGTGAAAGGTCGCCGGTGGATAACCCGTTCCTTCGGGGATCCATTCTTAATCTGAGCCTTGAGAACGACAGGGGCGAGGTCATGAATTCCGTGATGGAGGGAATTGCCCTGAACATAAAATGGGCCTATTTATATTTCGAAAAGCATATTGGAAGACAGGAATCGATCAGAGCCATTGGAGGCTGCATGCTCTTCGACAAGTTCTGCCAGATGCTTGCAGACGCAACCAAAAGGCCGATTTTGAGACTTAGAGAGCCCAAATATGCGGGTCTCAGGGGTGCCGCTGCAATAGCGATTGTGGCGCTGCTGCGCGAAAGCTTTGAAAACGTTACAAAGAGATTCAAAGTGGATAAAACCTTCAGACCATCCGATACGGAGAGATACGACAGACTTTTCAGGTTATTCGTCGAAAGCTATAAGGGTTTAAAAAATGTTTATAAATCACTGAATTCGCAGGATTACCGGAAAATATAATCGTTAACGAAGTTCAGGAGCATCTCCTCAACAAAATCGGGATCCATGACATGAATCAACTCATTTACGAACTCCAGATCCGGTAACCTCCCCCTCTCGGCCTTGAGCGAGGAAATGAGCTCTAGAACCCTGCTTTCATCGATTTCAGTCGGTTTTCCAGCCCTCTCCGAGCATTCTCCGAGATCTTTCAGGAATTGATCGACAACCTCATCGTGGTATGGATTCACAGTCAAATGAATCGATTTCGGAAATCCGAGCTTCTTTGAACCGGGCTGGACCTGAATGTACCACATTCTCTCTGCCATCAGTTTTGCCAGCTTAAATACGTTAACTTTGCTGGAGGTGAAAGATATTATACCGGCCTCGGGAATTCCCAGCACTTCAAATCCCATATCATTCAGATATCTTTCTATTCTCTTTCTGGCCCTCAAAACCTTTTCTGAAAGCTTCAGGTAGCCCTCCTCGCCGAGATAGTGCATTACGGCATAGGAAGCCGCTAGAGTCCCCGCAGACCTCGTGGACAGCACGGCGGTATTGACCATCGGGTACCCAGGCCAGCTCGCGTTGACGAATATGTGCCCCCTTCTAAGCTCAGGATTCCTGTATAGAATTACAGAAGCTCCTCTGGGAGCGTAACCGTACTTGTGAAGGTCGGCAGAGATGGAAAAAACGCCATCTATGCTGAAATCAAAATCCGTGATTTTCTCGCCCAGCCTTTTCAGAAACGGGAGAATGAATCCCCCCATACAGGCATCAACGTGCAGCCAAACCTTTCCCTCCGTAACTTCGGCAACGCTTTTTACGTCGTCCACGCAGCCAAATGGATAGTTCGGGGCGGAACAGACAACAATTGCGGTTTTTTCGTTTATAGCCTCTGCTATGCTGTCCGGATCCGCCCTGAATTTTTCATCGATCCGCGTTCTCACGACCTTCAGGCCGAGGTAGGCTGCGGCCTTTATAAATGCCGGATGCGCTGTTAGTGGCAAAACAATCTCCGGAACGCCGTCTTTTTCCCTTCTGAACTTCTCCCTTGCAGCCTTAACTGCCAGCATTATGCTTTCAGTCCCGCCGTAGGTGAAATTCCCGGCAACGTTTTCGTCGCCTCCCAGCAGAGAAGCGGTCATTGCAACGATTTCGTTTTCCATAGCCAGAATGCTCGGATATATCGTGAAGTCGAGCATCGTTTTGTCCATGAACATCAAATAGGCCTTTCTAGCAACCTCCAATAGATCAAAAAGTCTAGCATTGTATACGTGCCCGAACAATTTACCGCTCTGCGGATCGAGATCCTTTTCGGCTATTTTTTCTAGCTTTTTTAGTACTCCGGGATCCCCAAAAGCAGGTAGCCTCTTCATAAGCTTACAGAGGTAGGAAAATATATAAGGATTTTTTAGGATCTTCTCATCTCTTGAGGTTTATCACAGCCGATTGAAATTTTCGGGTCATCTAGCTGTGGGAACCCTGCAACCTGCGATTTTTGCCAGGTGTTCTCGAGCTTCCGGCCAATCATATTTTCGGAAAGAAGTCTGCGGTTTTTGGATAGTAAAGCTCCGAAATCTTCAAATTGTAAATAGATGCCATTTTCGGATTTCTGTGCTTGATTACCGACATATCTCTGAATATCCCAACTTTGAACTCCTCAAGATATCTGTAAGCACCTTCCTGCACCATTACTGCTTCGTCCACTGCCATAACTGCGGTCACCGCAGACTTCCAGAGAGCCATTGCTGTTATTTTTTCCGCTTCTTTCGAGTCAGTTTGAAGTGCCGAAAACTTTGTCAGAAGTTCAGATGCTCTGATCTCCACCAAAATTTCACCAAGTTTCTCAAAAACGTGGTAATAATTTTTGTTCAGCTTGGTCTCTTTTAGATATTTCAAAGCCAGATTGAAAGCATGAAGTGCAGTTCCGACGCATCTAGAAGCCAGAAGAACATTTAAGATCGGTTTCATATTGACTTTTTTGGACTCAATGACTTCCAAATTCCTCAATTTTGAGATCTCGGTTGTGAGGAACTCGGTAGATGCCTTTATCAGCCTAACCTCGTCCGCAACGATTACATATTTTTCAAAATCCCAGTCAGTGACAAAATAGCCGTCGGAAGGTAAAGAGAGAGAGGCAAGATCTCCGAAGGCAAAATTTGAAAGCGAAAGGTAAAGGAGTCTTGAGCCTACCTCCGGATTTATCTCATGAACCGCCGAAAAAACTGTGGATGATTCAATCGGTTTCAGGGAGGATAAATCAAAGTACCCGAGACTGAATCCTTCTTTCCATATCTTGAACAAATCGCTCTCCTTCTCGATTTCAGACTTAATAAAGTCCGAAACGGCACTACGAATCGCCTTCAACTCGCTGTCGTCGAGCATCCTACACCTCCGCAATCCTCTCGGCTGTTCTCATTGCAAAGCCCATTATACTAAGCATCGGATTTACCTTCACGCTTGTCGGAAAAATGCTTGCATCCGCTATGTAGAGGTTATCAAAATCGTGCGCCTTTCCATAGGAGTCGACCACACCCCTGAATGGATCTCCGCTCATTCTGCATGTGCCTTGGGGATGATAGGCTGACCATACAAATCCGTTCGGTACTATTTTTCCAATATCTTCCAATTTGGTTATAATGGGGAAGTTGTAGGCAGGAGTTATCACCTTCTTCGCCCCTGCAGAAAGGAGAATTTTACAGCCTTCCAGAAGTGCCTTCTGCGCTTTTTGAAGATCCCTCTTCTCCAGCCTGTACAGAATAACAGGTTTATCGGCAAGAACTCTAACCGAACCTTTCGAATCCTCATCGCTCAGCATCACTCCGAGAACCGCAGTCCTGTCCCACAAACCAGTGATTTCTGAAATTCTAGCGATATAAGAACTGGAAAGCCCGATGCTCATGGGCAGGAAGGTCGCCTCGAAAAGAAAACCCTCCTCGAAAAACTCGTCAATCGCGAGGCTTTGAGAAACTGACCTCCATCCTTCAAGCCTCTCGTCAAAAATGCCGATGAGCGCAAAGCACGGGTGTATATGAAGGTTTTTGCCAACAAGACCGCTTGAATTTGCCAGCCCGTTTTTGAGAAGTAGATGGGGGGTCTGTATTGCTCCTGCACTCAAAACGAAACTTTCTGCCTCAACCGAAAAATTACCAAGAAATTCTCCATTTCTTGCGAATATCTTACCGCCGATTTTGGTTATACGCCTTCCCCTGAATTCCATGCTTTCGACTCTCAGACCGGTGTAAATCTTGGCTCCGGCATTCAATGCTAGGGGAACATAGCTCACATGCATCGCCCTTTTTGCGTCGATGGGGCATCCGAATTCACAGAGGCCCAGAGCCTCGCATTGAGATATGTTTTTGTTTAGGGGGAAGTACGAGTAACCCAGATCCTCGCAGCTGGCGGCTATTTTCAGCGACGCTTTACCGACAAGCTGGGCTGAAGCTCTGTGAACGTTTAGATCTTTTTCTATCCTGTCAAAGTACCTGTGAATCTCTTCTAGATCAATATCCAGTCCGAAATCCGAATTCCAACTCTTAATAACACTGTCCGGGATTCTGAAGCACGTGCCCTCGTTTATAACGGTTGTACCGCCGACGCATCTACCCGAGGGGAGTAGGATTAATGGCTGAGTTGGGGAGAGAGGAATCGTTATCTGAAAACCGGAATTTCTGTAGAGATTGAGCAGGGAGTCAAATATGTCTCCACTCGGGGCTGGCATGAAACCCTCCTCAATTAGGATGACATTCAGCCCCTTCTGCGAGAGGACCTTTGCAACCACGGCCCCTCCCGCGCCAGAACCTACGACTGCAACGTCGCATTTCAGCCTTAGCTCCCCTAAGCGTTTGTTAAATTCCAAGATCCCATCTTCCGGAATATTCGGTTTCCTGACTTTTTTATTTGGGATGGGCACAAAGCATCCGACGTTTTTCTTTACGTCATCGCGCTCAAGGTAAAGAAAAGCTGCGAGGAGTTTCATGATCAAAAATGAATTCCTTAGGAGGCCCAATTTACTTCTGGATATCTTCTCCAGATATCTTTTTCGATCTTCAACAGGCATCTTGCACATTCTCTGCGGCTTTTTTCCCAGAAAGATCCCAAAGATTGGAAGAAGGTCTAGAAACGTTGCCGATAACCTCAAAAAGATCCTGATGTGAAGTGGGAGCCTTGAAAAAAGCTCTTTTAGCTTTTTTTCATCTACGCTGTATTCCGGAAATTCTTCTGAAATCAGTAATGCCTCTCCGAGTTTTTCCAGAAATTCCTTCATCCTCTCACTTTCAGAATCCAGAAGTAAATGGCAATGAGGAGCAATGCGAGCGGGAAGTCTACAGCAAAAATCACGGCGCCCAAATCAACTCCGCTGGTTATGTAGAATGCAAAACCCGTGAGTGAGGATGATAACTTCGCCAGAATGAGCACCGGAATTGCCCTCCAGTAGGCCTTTATGTTGTAGGCGATAAGGAAGGACAAGGATGAAATCGTGATCATGTACGCAAAGGTTAGGGTTTTCCAGAATACAAGCTCGTTGCTGGTATCAACGCCAAAGCCCCTGAGATTCAGAAACATTTCCTGTGAATATAGCAGAAAGTAGAATCCGCCAAAAAGAAATGCGAACCCCAGAAGGTAGAGGATAGCCCTTGCGACTCTGAACGGCATATGCCTTTGTGATATTTTTTAGTAATAAAACTTTCGGCGAAGATTTTATTAACTATTAATTACGAAAAGCTCCATGGTTGAGGTTATCTATCCAAAGGAGGGTCTTGCAAACCTTTTGGGAAACCTGATAATGCAGAATACAAGAAGAGACATAAAAAAGGCAGAAATTGCCAGAAAAACCCGGGGAACAGTTGTAATCGAGATCAGAGATCTCGGCTTTACTGCTACAGTGGAACTTAAGGGTGATAGAATCGAAGTCAGAAACGGAAAACCGGAGGAGTTGTCAGATTGCGCACTTATATCCGCCAATTTTGGTGTAATAAGCTACTTGCTTGGCAACAACAGCACGATAAAGTCCCTGAAGTTTATGCTTTCCGGCAAGCTGAAAATAAAAAAGATGTTGCTGGCAAAAAAACTCAGTACCATAATGAGCACCCGCTAGCCAAAGTGCACGAAAAATTTTTAAAATCTTTTAATCTTCAATTTCCATGGCGGTTGTATATCCGTCCCTCGAGTGGATGGAGGAGGTTTTGAAAAAGGTCAACAGCGACGAACAGCTAAAAAAGGTTGCAGCAAACTGGGAGGGAGATATACTATGCAGGATCGAAGTGGACGAAGAAGCGCTGAAAGATTTCAGGGATCCAGAAAAGCTTGCAGGTTTTATAGCCATGCTCTCCACCATTCCCGTAGAAAAGTGGAGCAAGTTTAAGGGTACAAAGGAAGAGAAATTCCTGAACAGACTTGGTATAGAGCTCGATCCCGACAAGTTGGACATTTCTAAGCTCAATGCAGAGGAGCTGGCAAAAAAGGTTGCAGAGATAAAACTCGAGGATATTAAGGGATCCGCAATATACGTCTGGATGGACTTCTGGCACGGAGAATTAAGGGGCGTGGAATTTGCGGCTCCAGGAGAACATCAAAACGCAAAATTCAAGCTTTTTGGCACTCATGGAGTATTCAAGCAGCTCATAACCGGAAAGGCTGATCCGATAACGCTGGTTGTGAGCGGAAAGATGAAGCTTCAGGGAGACGTGGGATACATGATGCGAAACATGCCCGCGATGAGAAGGTTCATGGAACTGATGGCTTCGGTTCCAATTAAATAGAGGTGGTTTGGTGGAATTCGAATTCTCGCAAGAACACAGGATATTCAGGAGCTCCCTAAAGGAATTTCTTGAAAAGGAAATTGCACCAATTGTCGATGAAAAGGAGAGAAGGGGAGGGCTTACCAAGGAGGAGGCTCTGGAGCTTTATGCAAAGTTCAAGAAAATCGGGATTGGCTACGACCCTGAAAGCATATCCGTTTACTTTGAGGACCCATTCTATTACGGCATCGCGAGCGAGGAGATTAGCAGGGTTTGGGCAAGTCTAAACGTCGTAATAGGGATGTCTTTTCCAGTCGTCTTCGTGAATCTCGCTTCCGATCAGACAAGAGATGCCCTCGGAAAAAAGCTGGAGAAGAATCAGGTGATTGGCTGTCTGGCTGTTACAGAACCCGAGGCGGGAAGCGACACATCAAATCTGAAAACCACCGCAGTGCTTGACGGTGATGAGTACGTTCTAAATGGCACCAAAACCTGGATAAGCAACGCGCCGATTGCGGACGTGGCTTTGGTGGCTGCAACTGTCAAGGACGCTGGAACTCAGGAAATGTTCCTCGTTGATAAAATCAACTCGCCCTTTGAGACAAGCGAACTGCACAAGATAGGCTGGAGGTGCGCACCTACCGGTGAGATATACCTGAAAAACTGCAGGGTTCCGAAGGAAAATGCGCTGACAAACATGATTGCGAAATCTCTGGCAGGAGAGGCCAGAATACCGATCCACGAGGGAATAGCAAAACTCTTTGGCTATATGTCACCTCTGAATGCGATATTCTGCATGATGCGTGCTGGAATGGCCCTGATGGCTACTGGAATATCCCAAGCCTGTCTTGATGCCTCGATAAGCTACGCAAAGCAGAGAAAGCAGTTCGGAAGACCAATAGGCAGATTCCAGCTCATTCAAGATATGCTTTTCAGGATGGCAGCGATAACCGAGTCTTCCCGGCTTCTGTCATATAAGGCGCTATACCTTGTAACAAAGGGTGATCCGCATGCAAGGCTCATGTCTTCGCTCGCAAAGGGCTATGCCTGCGAAGGGTCCGTGAAGGTTGCGTACAATGCCATCCAGATCCACGGCGGCTTGGGGCTGAGCGATGAGTATCCAGTAGAGAGGTACTTCAGAGATGCAAGAATGATGACAATACCTGACGGCACAACAGAGATCCAGAAGCTCATAGTAGGAAGGGAGTTGCTCGGACACGGTTTCTCGGCATATGTATAGGTGGATCAACAGCTACAGGGTTCTGGGGCTTAGGGAGAGCATTGAATTTCCGGAAATACCCATTTTTAAGTTTTTGGAGGATTCCGCAAGGGATTTCCCAGACAATACCGCATGTTCGTTCAAAGACTCTGAATACAAGTATTCCCAGATCCTAGACTTCGTAAACAGGCTCAGCAGCCACATCTCTGGCAGAATAGGGAGAGGCGATAGGGTACTATTAAACCTCCCAAACTGTCCTGAATTTCTGATCTCGGAAATGGCTGTTTTAAAGGCCGGCGGAATCTGTGCGATAACCAATCCTCTTCAGGGAAAATCGGAAGTGAACAGATGCATTGGAAAGGTAAAACCAAAGCTCGTCATTTCCACGGAAGTTGTGAATGAAAGTGTTCCGCATATTCTGGTTGAACATGAAAAAAGGGATGAATTCTGGACCACAATCCAAAATTCAGAGCCGAAAAGCGTTGGTGTCGAAGTGGATCCGAAGAACGATGTTGCGGTGATACTTTTCACTGGAGGAGTTACAGGGATTCCGAAGGGGGTGATGCTTACCCATTACAACATCACGACCAACGTCTACCAGGTTCTTCCATGGATTCTCGGAGGTGCAGCCGACGCGTTCAAGGGATCCGCTGCGCTGCTTGCGCTGCCAGTTTCCCATTCTTACGGTCACTGGGCTCTCCAGACCGGAATCTCTTGGGCTATGAATATAATTATGATCCCAAATCCCTCGGATTACGATGACATAGCAGAAAAGGTCAACAGATACAGGCCGATTCTCACGGTTGGCGTTCCAAAGCAGTACATGAAACTTCTGTCCAAAGAAGTCGATTTTACCCTAGCTATTTCGGGCTCCGCACCGCTACCGAAGTCGGTTGCGGAAAAGTACATGCAAAAGAATCCGATTCCGATAATAGAGGGGTACGGGCTTACTGAAACATCACCAGTGACTCACGTTAACATCTTTGCCATTGCGAAGTTTTTGGGGATGAATGTGGATCCGAAAATCGGCTCTATAGGTGTTCCGGTCGTTGGAACTGAAGCGATGATAGTAAAGGACGACGGCCAGATCGCTGAGGTGGGTGAAGTCGGAGAGCTTTACGTTCGCGGTCCGCAGGTTATGAAGGGTTACTGGGAAGCTGAGAGCCCTGTAAGAGATGGATGGCTTCCCACAGGCGATCTGGCATACATGGACGAGGACGGATTTTTCTACATCGTGGGGAGATGCAAGGAGATGATAAACGTCTCGGGTTACAAGGTTTATCCGAGAGTCGTTGAGGAGGTACTGCTCAGACATCCCGCTGTGGAGATGTGCGCCGTCATAGGTGTTCCCAGAAAGGACGGCACAGAGATCGTAAAAGCATTCGTCAAGCTTAGAAAAGGGGAAAAAGTCGAGGTTGAAGAACTTAAAGAGTACTGCACAAGGGAACTTCCAAAATACGCAGTTCCGAGGGAGATAGAGATAAGAGAAGACTTGCCGACGAACTATGTTCAGAAAATACTGAAAAGAATACTGCTAGAGGAGGAACTCAGCAAGATGCAGTAGACGAATAGCAAAAAATAAATACACGAATAAATGCTGATAGACTATGAACTGGCTAACAGCATACAAGCTAGGAATTAAGAGCTTCATTCTAGGACTGCTGTGGTTCATTGTTGGAATGCTTTTTGTTGTTGCAGGGATTCTGTTCTTCTTTTCGGGCCTTGGATTGCTTGCAATAATAGTGGGGTTATTCGGGCTGCTCATATGCGCAACGGCGTTCATAGCATCCATATTCAAAGTCTCGGACAATCTGATCAGGGATAAGATAAGGCAGACGCTCAAAACCAGCGCTGTATGGACCATGAAGGAGCTCGAAAAGCTTCCTCTAGTTCCTAGACTGCTGGGAGAAAAGAAAATCGCAAAAGCTGTGGAGATAAAAGTTCCCATCGATCTGGGCTTCAAATACATTGCAAACGGCGAGAACGCGATAGAATGGCATCCCGATATCAAGGAGGCAAAGAGAATAGGAGGGGAATTCGGCCCCTCATCCATTATGAAATACGTGGCGCAGATCGGAAAGAGAAAGTACGAATTCACGACTAGGGTTACACACTGGGATCCACCAAAGAGGTACGTGGATGTATCCAGATTCAATACCACGCTGGTAAGGAAATACGTCCACGAGGGACTATTCACGCCAACCCAGGATGGATTCAGATACATCTTTGTGCTTCACGTCAAATTGGGTCCGCCAGGTCTGGGCTGGCTTACCACAAGACTGAAGGCAAAGGAGATAGAGGAGAGTCTTGAAAGGGCCCTCGATAGACTGAAGAGAGTGCTTGAAAAGAAGTACGCAGAAGGAAAGCTTTCTTAATTTTTTAAATTTTAAGGACATAAGAGAATCCAAATTTCATATGGAACCCAAGAAAGTAAGGCTTGCTGGGATGGCGATTTTTTTGAGCTTTTTCATTGGTTTTATTGTTGAGCCTATATTCTCTTCGCCGATTCAGACTGCTGCCTTTGTCCTTGGTTTTGTTCTATTTCTATTAATTTCTTCTGCGGCAATTCTGCTACTGGTACTCGCCTATGGGGAGGAGATTTCGGGTTTGGTTAGATGAACCATTATCCTTTTTTGAGGGCTTGAAGGTGACAACAGACAAGCCTGCCATTTAGGGCAGGAGGGGGTAGAAAACTGCTTCATTCTAGCGTAGTTTTATTAACTAGCGTTGACTTCCATTAATTGAATGTTTGAGAAGCTCTACACAACCGGTGAAGTTGCTAAGATATTCGGTGTACCTTACGCTGCTGTGAAGAAGTGGGCTTACTCGGGGAAGATCAAGTACATTAAAACGCCCGGCGGTAAATACAGGTATCCTGAAAGCGAGATTAAGAGGCTCTTCGGCGAGAAAGCACTGGAGAGGCAGAAACAAAGACTTGTCGAGTACGCCAAGAGCAAGGGGTTAGAAAGTTAATGCTAGACCAGAACGGTCAGTTCTGGAGTGATCTTGATTGCAAAAAATATGCGCCGACCGGGATTTGAACCCGGGGCAGGGGCTCGGCAAGCCCCTGTGTTAGACCAGGCTACACCATCGGCGCTTAGGCAACTTCCGATGCTCAGGAAGCCTTGTTCCCCGCTCAGCATCGGGCAGTTTCAAAGGACTTTGGCTCAGATATCCCGAAGATTTCGCTATTCTCTGGGTTAGATTCCGTATTTCCTGTATCCAGACACCTTTTCCTTAGCGTTTTGGGAACTTCCCTGTTTTATTTTACTTCAAAGTTATTTAAATTTTTCTGCAGGCATCCAATTCGGAAAACGCTTTAAATGCATCTAAATGGTTCGAGACGTAGACCGGACTTTTCAGAGCTTTTTTATCCAAGTTCTGCAAAAAATGCTGATATTGGATTCCCGGAAAATTCAAGCAGTTCAATATTCGAAATTAAAAAATTTAAGGGATTAACCCCAGATAATCTTTCCTTCGCTGTCTGTGTACGCGTATTCCTGACCCCAGAACTTCGGCGTTAAGCCTGGAGAAAAGGTAGCGACTCCGTTTTCATCAATTGACATCATGTTTCCTGGGGTGTTAAAGGCCCCGATGGTTCCATAAGGATAGATGCGGAACATGGCAGAATATATGAACTTGGGGAAGCCCCTGTATCCGTCAGCCGGGAACGTTCCCTTCTCCAATGCCTCCATTATCTTCGTAGCATTTGTAGTGCCCGCCTTTTCCATGGCCTTCGCTATGACGAAGAGTGCCTGGTAGCTCAGAACGTGCTCCCATGTTATAGGGGTATCTCCCAGCCTTGCTGAGAAGCGCTTGCAGGCCTCGATGTATCCGGGGGTGTTTGGATCCACGGCAGCAATCGGGGTAAGAGCTATGCTGCAGGGGGCAGTTGTTCCAACAACCTTTTTTATCAGGCTTATATTGCCCTCTATAACGGTGTTTTTGGCAAAGTCGTACTTGATGCCGAGGTAGTACATGATTTCCTCCAGTTTGGCCTGTTCTGCCACTATAAAGCCACCAGTGTAGCCCATCATTCTGGCCGTCTTTATGATTCCGGCAACGGGTTTGGATGGTCCAGCTAGAAGAATGACGTCAGGTTTCTTGGCCAAAGCCTTTGCAACCGCATCAGTATAGTCCGTGGTCAGATAGTAGTCGAGGGGCACTTCAGCAACTATCTCTCCTCCCTTTAACTTCCAGTATTCTTTGAATGCTGCCCCCCATGCCACTGCATATTCGTGCGTTCCGTTCAACATCGCTGCTTTGGTCGCACCACGAGCCAGGAAATAGTCGGACAGGTGCGGTACGTAGATCAGCTCAAAGTTTGGAGGATACATCACTATCATCTTGTCTCCCGTCTTGAGAACCCTGGGATCCGTTGTGAAAGCTCCAACAATGAATCCGTACTTTTCGTTTATCTTTTCGATCTCCAGGATTCCGCCGGAATGGGAACAGAAAACAATCGGAGTATTCTTTTCTTTAAAAAGCTTCTCGGCGTTTTGAGCCGCAGCAGAAGGCAGATACATGTCGTCTAGGCCGACAACTTTGAGCTTGTAATACTTTTCCCCTAACACGATCCCGCCTGCATCGTTAATGTCTTCAGCTGCAAAACTCAGTCCAGCGAAAACTGCTTCTCCATAGGGCTGTGCAATTCCGCTTAGCGGACCGGTGTATCCGATGTTTATAACCCCTCCGTATTCCAGGGGTTTCTGCTCGGGCGTTGTGGCGGGCGGAGGGGTTGTAGTGACCTCGGGTGTTGTTGCCGGAGGAGTGGTTTCCCGCGGGGTTGTTTCAACCACAACCGGGGGACTTGTTGTCGGGGTTTTCTCCTGCTGAGGCGCCTGCTGTAAGCAACCCGAGATTCCTAGCGAGAAGGCAAGCACAAATACCAGCAACACATATTTTCCCGATTTCATAACATCACTGTTTTAAATTTGAAACGATTGACTTTATAAGTTTTATGTTCGTTGATGATAATAACTTTTAGTTTAACTCCACCGGGTCTCTGATTGAATTTCAGGGGAATTTTGTAACTTCCTTTTTCTTTTCGAGAACACGCAAATGCTCAATGGAGGCCAAGGGGTAATTCCCGGTCTCATCCTTTTCGAGGGATTTTACCATATCCCAGATCGTTAGAAGTGCCACGCTCACCCCAACCAGAGCCTCCATCTCCACCCCGGTTTTCCCCAGAGACTTCACGGTACAGCGAACCCTGATTCCTTCCCCTTCAATTTTGAAATCAAACGAAATCGATGTGAGCGGTATTGGATGGCACATCGGAATGAGCTCCGGGGTCTTTTTTACTGCTAAAACGCCTGCAACGTTTGCAGTCGTTAGGACATTTCCTTTTGCAACTTTATTATTGATGATTGCCTCAATCGTTTCCTTTCTCAGCCTGATAAAGCCCTCTGCAATCGCCATCCTAAAAACGTCCTCTTTTGATGAGATGTCAACCATTCTGACCTTTTCACCCTCGAGATGGGAGAACTCCATGCAAACATTAGTTCGTTAAAAATATATCTTCTTTCAAGGGTGATGATTTCATGAAGGCGCTAGTAGTGGTTGACATGCAGAAGGATTTCTGCTACAAAAACGGCGCCTTGTATATTCAGGGAGCCGAAGAAATCTTCAAGACGACAAGAGAAGCTGTAAAAAAAGCAAGAGGAAGAATCCCCGTGATATTCACACAGGACTGGCACAGAGAAGATGACGGGGAATTCAAGATCTGGCCCAAGCACTGCATTGCAGGCTCGGAGGGCGCTGAGATCATCGATGAACTAGAGGCAACTCAAAAAGATTACTTCGTGAGAAAAAGGAGATATTCCGCTTTCTTTGGCACTGATCTCGATTTGCTGCTCAGGGAGCTGAAAGTTCTCGAAGTTTTCGTCTGCGGCGTTGCGACGAACATCTGTGTCCTGCACACCGCCGGCGATGCGGCCATCAGGGGCTACAGGGTTTCAGTGCTTCAAGACTGCACAAAGGCGCTGAACGACTATGACTACGAATATGCGCTAAGGCACATGAAAAACGTCTTTAACGCCAACATAATAAGCTCCAAGGAGTTTGCCAGACTGCTGTGAGCTACCCCCCTTTAAAGGCAGAGCTTCACGCTTCCCCCTTATCTGCCGGTTCAAAAGCCAAGCTCATTCATCCCATGCCTCTCGTTAAGGCATGGGCTATATTCATATCGCATATCTGGGCTTCCCTCTGCAAGGGAACGTCCCCAAGACCTTTCCAAAACAGAACTATTTAAACCTTGACCATTCATCTCCAGAGCTAGAGCTCTGGGCTTTCTGGGCACCCATTTTTATAAAAAAGTGTCAGGCCAACACTAGCACTAAAAAAGCTTTTATTAAGGGGAGAATACCTTTCTTTAATGAGCCTGATCGAGGAAGCTAAAAAGGGGATAAAGAGCGAGTTGATTGAAAAGGTTTCGGAATACGAGGGGGTTGAAGCTGATAAAATTGTCAGGTTAGTTGCTAAAGGTCACGTAATAATTCCAAAAAACGTTCTTCGGGAAGTTGAACCTAGAGCCATCGGAA
>QNUZ01000100.1 GCA_004347865.1 Archaeoglobi archaeon
GATGAAGCAATAATAGAGTCTGCAATCGCCGCTGCGGTTGACGATCCACGATTTGAGCCCGTAAGGCTGAGCGAGATGGACGAGATTACCGTCGAGGTTACGATTCTGACAGAACCAGAAAAGATAAACGCAAAACCGTACGAGCTTCCGAAGTTTGTGGAGATCGGAAGACACGGTTTGATGGTGAGAAAAGGATTAATTTCTGGACTATTGCTTCCGCAAGTTGCGGTTGAGTTTGGATTTGATGCCGAGGAGTTTTTAAGCCAGACATGCATGAAGGCCGGACTGCCACCAGACTGCTGGCTTGCCGGGGCCGAGGTGTACAGATTTGAGGGGCAGATCTTCAAGGAGGTCAGACCCAGAGGGGAGGTAGTGGAAGTGGACATGAGAAGCTGCAAGCCTTAAAGGGTTATTAAACCGAGCCTGAACATGTCGTTGCTCGTTAAAACTTCTACTCCTGATTTTTTTAGTGCTCTTACAGTTTCGAGGGTGTCCTCTATGATTCTGAGCATTTCATCTTTTTCCTCAGGAATTCTGCCATGAACTCCTGTAAAAAACGCTCCCCTTTTTGTGAAAAGATAATTCGAAACGTGGTCTGTGGTAAAATACGTCTCAACTTTTATACCCTCAATCAGTTTTCTGAGCTCCTCAAGCTGTTCCTCGGCGCTAAGAAGTTTCACCACGCCTTCCATTTCCGGATTCGTGATGGTTAGATTTCTAACCCTAACAAAAGTTGGCTTCACCTCGTTTATCACCCTAGCGGTATTTATTGCATGCCTTTCGCTTCTTTCTACCCCTCCCAGACCTGTGATCACGTAATAAGTCATCTCAAAGTATTTTCCGGCTCTCTTGCCGGCCTTAATAGCGTCCTCTGAAGTTATTCCCTTCTGAACGATCTTTAGAACTTCATCGTCTCCGCTTTCAAGACCCATGTGCAATCTGGTGAGCCCAGCAGACTTAAGAGACTCCAGTTTCTCTTCAGGTATGTTTGCGATCGTCTTAATCCTCGCATAAGCTGTGATTCTCTCAACTTCAGGTCTCTTAGCTTTCAAATAGCGGACGATCTCAACTATGTCTTTGTGTATCAACGGATTCGAGTCGCCGAGAAATGCACTCTTGGATCTCGGAAAATACTTTGGAATGTCATCTATGTCCTTCAAAATTTCCTCCTTCGATCTTTGTTCAAATCTTATGGACTTGTACATCGAACAGAACAAGCATTTGTTCCAGTTACAACCCCTGACTACACGAATCAGATAGCTATAAGCCTCACTCGGCGGTCGAAACGGCGGGAAGTCCATACTATCGCCTCAAACTAAACCTCTTAAAGTGCAGATTCGCCAATGCCTGAAGCCAGAGCTTTGCTTCCTCACTAACGAGTTCACTTAACTGCTCCTCGCTTTCGCTAACGAATCCGTGGAATTCCCCCGAAACGTAGAATTCAATTCTATCTCTCTTTATCACAACCCTTAGGGGGTCATCCTCAACTACGAGATTATCTCCTTCCTTCTTAAGGATCTCGCTCAGCTCATCAAATGATGCAAAGATCTTGGATGCGTAGTCCGTAAGCATGAATCGAGTACTCTACAACTCAAAAATACTTTTTGCTTCAGAAAATTTTTATATACTACCTTGCACAACATTATTTCAAAATGCAGTCCCTGCTAATGAAAAACGTTGTTAGGCTTCTTAGAAGAGAGGGTTATTCTCTGCTTGAGTTAGTTGATACTAAGCCCAGATGCTTTGACATCATAGCCAAAAAGGGGGATCATATTTTACTCATAAAGATCCTTTACAATGTCGACTCGCTGAAAATTGAGATTGCAGAAGAGATGAGAAAAATTGCTAGACTTTTGAACGCTACCGCACTCGTGATCGGTGAAAGATTCAAATTCGACTTCCTAGAGAGGGGGGTGGTTTACACTAGATACAACCTGCCAGTAATAAACCTTGCAACCTTTTACGATTATCTCCGAGGAGAATTTCCTTACGTCTACTCCGCTCCCGGTGGTTACTACGTAAAGCTGGATGCCGAAAAACTCAAGAAAATCAGAGAGTCGATGGGAATAACCATTGGTGATGCTGCAAGAAGACTTGGTGTTTCCAAGAGAACTATAAAGAACTATGAGGAGGGGGCAGATGCAAGTGTTGATGTTGCTGTGAAGATTGAAGAGATCTTCGGGGATGTTATTAAAAAAATAGATTTCTCAGAATTCTTAACCGAGGAAGATGAAGGGATAAAAAGCGGAGAAAATGAGGATGAGATCATTGGAAAGCTTAGGGAGATAGGAGTTGCGATTTACACGGTGAAACACACTCCGTTCGATGCCATCTCAAAGTTTGAAGAGAATGAGATCTTAATGGGTTTGAAGCAGGTTAGAGAGATAGAGAAGAGGGCCCAGCTGATAGGAAAGGTCTCAGAAATCGTGAATGCAAATGCTGCCTATATCACCAAAAAAGAGATGAAAAAGAGGATTAGTTCAGTTGTCTTTGTATTAAAAGAGGAACTGGAGTCTTTGGATTCTCCAGAAGACTTCATATCGCTGATAAACGAAAAGAGGGAAAAATATGCTTGAACTTCTATACCCTCTCAGGACCTATTTTATAGTCTCAGGGGTCGAAAAGCCGAATGTAATGACCGCAGACTGGGTTGTGCCCCTTTCCTTCGAACCCAAACTGTTAGGAGTTTCTGTTGGGCATAGAAGATATACAAATAAGCTAATAAAAGATTTCAAGGAGTTCGTTGTTGCTGTTCCCACAATAGAGCTCCTGAAGGAGGTCTGGCTTGCGGGAACTATTAGTGGCGCCAGTGAAGATAAGATCTCCAAACTTAAACTTACGCTAGTAAAGTCAAAGAGGGTGAGGGTGCCCTCAATAAAGGAGTGTCAGGCGAATATTGAGTGCAAAGTTGTTAAAGAAGTCGAAGTCGGAGATCATACTTTTTTTGTTGGAGAGATCCTTGATGCTAGCTACGGAGACGCATTCAAGAGCGGCAAAGCTGACTTAAATTACCGTTTCATCTTGCACACAAGTTTTGGAAAAAATTTTACAACAAATTCAGAAGAAATATTCTCTCCCTAGGTTTTGCGACTCATTAAAACCATTGCTGCGAAAGACCCCACGAACACGGACAGCAAAAAGAATGTTGCCACTCTGTAATTCGTGCTTTGTTCAGACAAGCTCTTAATTTCGCTTTCCATTTCTGCTATTTTTCCGGTCTTATTCTCAAGTTCTTGGCTTAATAGATTGTACCTAATAACCAAAGAACTGTAATTCAGCCTTAGACCGGACAATTCAAGTTCGAGCAATCTCTTATCATTTTCAATTCTCTCCTTCTCTGAAATGGTCTCATTAAGCTTTTGCGTTAAGTTTTCGACTTCACCCTTTAAGCTTGAAAGCTCTTTATGAGTTTTCATCAGTTCCTCCTCAATCCATGCTGCGTATTCCAATAATTTCTCCGGTTTTACTTCCGAGAGAACCGTTATTTCGGCTATTCTCGAACCATTTGCTTCAACAAACTTGACACCGGGTGAACAGGCTGCCCCAACTTTGATCGTATGCGACCCTTCGGGCAGATATGCAGAACTGTTCATAGTCTCTAGGAAAAACATGCATGGGTCGCTTGTTTCAAGAAGTGATGGCTCAGATATCATAACTGTCACATTGTCTCCAGGAACTGCAAATACTGTTAATACTGCCATAAGCATCCACATCATACTAACCCCTCCAGAATGCTGCCCACTTCAGCCTTTATTCTCTCCATCTCGGGTCTAGAAACATCTCTATTAACTTTCGCATAAATTAAAACTTCCGGAGTTATCTCTATCACCATTATACGATATTCTCCGCCCACTAAAACGACCCTATCCGAATTTAGCAAGCGTTTTGCAAACCTCATTATTTCAGGACCTTCCGCAGTATCCTCATCTCTCGTAGAACTGTTGGAAGTGATCAACAACCCGTCTGGAGTCAGCAGGGTAACCTCAGACAGCATATACTTGCGGGAGATGTACTCCGGAACTTCTTCTATATTTTTGGGCCGCTCTTTAATGGTGGCTTCACCTTCAGGTTTTTGGATGGGTTGAACAACTTCCCTCAACTTCTCTCTAGTAAAACTTTCAGCTATCTTTTCCTCCTTTTTAACCCCGCTTTCTAATAGCTTCCAAGTTATCCCAAAACCCACACCCAAACCTAAAACCACGCTCAAAATATCGTAAAGCATGCCCAATCACCTTAATTTTGCAAGCTCATCCAAACTTGCATTTTCGACTTTCTTAGCAAACTCAAAAGCTTCCTCTATCGACCTAAGATCGATTTTCTTCTTATCCTCGCCCAAAATCCTCTTTGCATAAATCTTTGCAAAACCTGCAGAACTCCTTTCGACACCTACCATAATATATTTCCCCCCTAAAGCCTCAAAGTAAATCGCTGTATCTTTTCCGAGAAGAACCGCTTTTCTTATACCCGATTCTTTAAGTTTGGTAAAAAGTTCCCTTTCTTCTGTCCCCTCTGCAATTATTTTGCCCTCCTTTTCCATTATATAAAACTTAGGTGGCATCTATAACCTCCCTCTTCCGGACTATTTCCGCTATGTTGTCTGTTCTCACCGGAAAGACTAAGAAGGTTTCACCTACTCGAAAAACCCCAAATCTGATGTTTTCACCAAAGTCAATTACTCCAGTGTCAAAATCCTTCGGAAAAGTAGTAATCACAGACGAAATTTTTTCGATTTTCTGGATTTCGTCCTCCCCCAACAGATAAGTCTCTAGAATTTTGCCATCTCTAATCACACAAACTCCCACGCCAAATTTTGAGTAGAACTCCCTTGCATTCACCATTTGATATTCCATTATCGATCAAATATTTAAAATTTACCTTAAACTAAAAAATAGCCCCAAAATCCTAGAGCGAGCTGCTCCACGACTGAAGTCGGGAGCTTCCGGCGTTAAGGGATGCTTCACGCCGCCAACCTCATCTGCCGGTTCAAAAGCCAAGCTCCTCCATCCCATGCCTCTCGTTAAGGCATGGCTATATTCATAGACTTCCTTCTGCAAGGGAACGTCCCCAAGGCCTTCAACACAGATCTACCTAAGCTTTGCCCATTCATCCCAGAGCTAAAGCTCCGGGTTTTCTGGGCATTCATTTTTATAAAACGCTGGAAACGAGTTGGGTGTGGATATATGGAGCGGGTTCGTCCTGAGGGAGAATAAGGCTGTTGAGGATCCTGATGAACTCGAGGGTTCGAGGCCGTTGAATCCCAAGAACTGCGTATGTCATCAAAGATTGCGCAGCTCAGAACCCAAATCTTGACCTCTATGGTGGTCTTTAAGCGAGCTAGAATGCTTTTGGAGGCACGAATCTTCAAGCTTCAGCCACGAAAAGTATCAAGTTTAAAACTAAAAGTTTTTATACGCCCCCAAGAACTATCCAAAATATGAAAATAGCCATTTCAGGGAAAGGTGGGGTTGGAAAAACTACGCTCTCTGCTGTACTTGCACATTTGTTCGCCAAAGATGGATACAAAGTTACTGCTATCGATTGCGATACTGCTATGAATTTACCCTCTGCTCTCGGGATAAAAAAGAAATTAAAACCGCTATCAGAGCTTAAGGAGATAATTGAGAACCGCGTTGTTGGACCTTTGGGAACCTACAAGCTCAATCCAAAAGTTGATGATATTTTCGAAGCCTATTCCGAATACAATGAAGATGGTGTTCGTGTTCTCGTTCTAGGAACTATCGAAAAAGGCGGTGAGGGTTGTTTTTGTCCTGAAAATGCCTTTTTAAGGGCTATACTAAGACATGCGATCTTCAAGGAAAGGGATGTGTTAATACTAGACATGGAAGCTGGCATCGAGCATCTCGGAAGGGGGACCGCAAGAGGCGTCGATCTACTGATCGCAGTTGTTGAACCTGGAAGCAGGGCCTTTGAAACCTTAGAGAGAATTGAAAAACTTGCAAAAGATATAGGAATTGAAAAAATTGCAGTGGTTGTAAATAAGTACATTGAGTCCGAAGAAGCAAAAAGAATGATCGAAGGGATTAAGCACCCAGTTCTGGGGAGGGTTCCATTCAACGAGTGCTTCATAAAAGCAGACATAAACAACGTCCCGCCCTACAAGGTTTGCAATCTCCAGCCATTCATTGAGATAAAAGCAGAGATCGAAAGAATATGCAAATAGGAGTGGTCGTAAGAAAGGGAAAGAACAGGAGAGCAATAGAACTCTTTTCGAGATTTTTCGAGGTTAAGGTTTATGAAGTCGAGAGAGATCTTCCGGCACTCGTTGAGAATCCAAAAGACTACTTGAACTTACCCGAAGACTTCAGACCTGAGCTAATAGTTTCATACCTTTTACACCCGGACTTGAACCTCGAACTCATAAGACAGGCCTCTGAAAGGGGCGTTAAGCTTCTCGTGATCTCTGGTGGAGCTAAAAGTGGATCTTACAAACAATTGCGGGATGAAGGGGAAAGGGTGGGAGTTAGAATCCTGTGGGATGAGATCTGCTGCGCAACTCCAAAGATTGAGAATCATCCGTTCTTCGAGCTTTTTGGGGGGCCCGAATTCGAAATAGAGATCGAAAACGGAATAATAAAGGATGTTAAGGTTAAAAGATCCTCCTTCTGCGGTTCGACTTACTACGTTGCCGAAAAAATTAAAGGATTGAGAATCGAAGAGGCCCCATCAAAGGCCGGCTACTACACACAGATCTTTCCGTGCGTGGCTTCGAGGGGTCTTACTGGAGGTATCCACAAAGCAGCACGTGCTCACAAAAGGGCCGTTGAAAAAGCTATCGAACGTGCTCTGGCTAGGTCCTCTGAGAATAGCTAACTCTAATTTCTTTTCCAAAATAAAAAAATGGATTGGACTTTCTTTTAGCCCCTATTAATCCATGGGCCAGGATTGGTAGTGCAATTGTTGCATCCACAAAAACCTGTACTTTCCTGCTCCTAGTGTTTATTTTGCCCCAGCTGATTCCCTCCTCAAAGGTGCAACCGCTTAATCCACCGAAGTAGGGCGAGTCCGTGGTTATCTGAATAGCATAGTCGTGACCGTCGACTTCATAGCCCTTTAGCCTTGCCACCACCTCTGTCTGCTGGATGAAGTTCTTTGGAACCCCTCCACCTATGTAAATGACCCCTGTCTTACCCGATTTCGCTACTATTTCTGTAAGCTCCTCCACGTCTTTGATCGTGTCAACCACGCACCTTCTATTTGCAAGAGATGCACCGATGCCAATTGAACTATCAGCAATCGCCGGGCAGAAGATCGGGACGCCTTCTTCGTAAGCCGAAAGGACTATTGAGTCCTCCTTCGCCTCTTTCTTTATTCTCTCTGCAATTCTTTCAATGATTTCCCTTGAGCTGAAAGAACCCTCAGATTCCGTGAAGATTTCCGAGATCATAAAATCTAGCCTGTTAAATTCCTTTTCGTAAGCGAATACGTCGTAAATTCTGTCGATGCCCTCTCTGTAGAGTTCCTCATCGTTCACACAATCGCTACCTAAATAATGCTTAAATCCCAAGGCTTCGTGAAGATCGTGGAACAGGTTCGCTCCGGTTGAGACAAGAACGTCGACGAATCTGTTCCGGATTAACCAAGCTATGATTTTTCTCATTCCGGCAGGAACCATGGCCCCAGCTAGGCCCATCAAAATTGTCATGCGTTCTTCTTTTAGCATTTCAAGCCAGATTTCAAAAGCTATACCAAGCCTTCTCCCCTGAAAACCTGTTTTGGACATCGAATTTAAAAGCTCAGCAAAACTCTTGTTCGAGACTTCTATCGGAGTTGTATGTTCCATTTCAGATCACAAAAACCGCTGCCGCAACTACCGTCGTGTACTCATCCACTTCTGCAGTGGCGGTAACATTAAAAGTCTTGCCCGGCTCGATGTCGAATGCTGTTCTAAGCATGTATGCCGCCATTTCTTCAGCATGCTTTCCTTCCTCACCGTTGCAGTATCCGTGATATTCGGTCAGGTAACCGTTTAAAGCCGGTGTGTCAGGAATCGCTGCTCCAACACTAGCAAAGATTTTCTTACCCTTCTCACAGCTCGTGAATCTTGACATGACGCAGAAAACGATCTGCCCCGGATAAAGCTCTTTCAATCCCTCCTCTTTGGTGATCATCTCGCATCCCGGTGGATAAATACTGCTAACCGTCACTAGGTTGAATTTCTCAATTCCGGCATCCCTTAATGCAAGCTCAAAGCTAACAAGCGGATCTCTATGTTTTCCGACACCCGAGGTGAAGAAGACCTTCTTTGGCAAAAGTCTGCCCTCAGAAGTCAGATTTAAACCGCCCGCTCTTCCAGAACCCTGTTTATATCCAACCAATTCCAAATCAGTTGTCTCGAACATCTTCTTGCACCAATCGATTTGGTAACATCATAGTATTTAAGCTTTTCTATGATATAAACAAGCCACACGAAACGAATTTAATTATTGTCCATCCAAACTGGATTCGGGCAGTTTTAAGACAGATTTAGATTAAAAATTAAATACTTAAAATAGTATACTATTCCC
>QNUZ01000101.1 GCA_004347865.1 Archaeoglobi archaeon
ATGCTCCGCGAGTCTGCAAAAGTTCTCCTTCGGCTAGTTTGGAAACTTCCAGTCCCCTCATCGCTTCTCCGAGTTCTTTTGATACTTCAGAAATTATCTCTGGCTGGTCATAGTGCTCTACGGCCTCAACAATGGCTCTTGCAAACTTTTCTGGATTTGAGGATTTGAAAATCCCGGATCCTACAAAGACTCCATCTGCTCCGAGCTGCATCATAAGCGCCGCATCTGCGGGTGTGGCGATACCCCCTGCTGCAAAGTTCACAACTGGCAATCTACCAAGATCCCTTATCTCCAGCAGTATTGCATGGATTCCTTCTACTATCTCGGAAAACGTGAAATTCTCGTAGATAATTTCTCCTTCCAGAACTACCCCCATTTCCTCCTTTACAAGCCTTGAAAGCTCGGCATATCTTGAAGCATACTTTATTGCAACCTCATGAATTTTTTCCTCGGGAATTCTTCTAAGAGTGTAAATCGCCTGGTTTATCAGTCTCATATGCTTCACAGCCTCTACGACGTTGCCAGTTCCTGCTTCTCCTTTCGTTCTGATCATCGCTGCTCCTTCCCAGATTCTCCTCACAGCCTCACCCAAGCTTCTTGCACCGCATACGAATGGTACAACGAAATTTTTCTTGTAGATATGGAAGAATGCATCCGCAGGCGTTAAAACCTCGCTTTCATCTATCATGTCAACCCCCAACGCTTCAAGAGCCCTTGCTTCTGCTATATGTCCAATTCTGCACTTTGCCATTACAGGAATCGTCACTGCATCCATGATTTCCTCGATCTTTTTCGGATCGGCCATTCTTGCAACTCCTCCACTTGCCCTAATGTCCGCAGGAACTTTGTGTAATGCCATTACAGCAACAGCACCAGCCTCTTCTGCAATCACAGCCTGATCTGCGTTGGTTACGTCCATTATGACTCCTCCCTTCTGCATCTTTGCAAATCCCCTCTTCACAAGTTCCGTTCCATATCTGAGCTTTTCGAGATCCAACTTCATCATTTCAAGTTTGCGCTTAATGCATATAAAATTAGCCACAGCTGACAAAATGTCCCAGAAGGTTTCTCCTAAAACCCATAAATCTCACACCAGCGGAATTGTTTTAATTTGGATTCTTTAGCATTAGCAAATCCTACTCTCTTGAAAATAGCATAATCTTGATATTCTCGAGATGATCTAAGGGAGTGTCTGGGTTCTTGACACTCTCCACGGCTAAAGCCGGGAGATTCTTGCTTCTGGGGCCCTCATCGGTCTGCTGTTCACAGCCCTTTTAGGCTCCCACTTCATCCCGTTCCACCTCAGAAGCAAGGG
>QNUZ01000102.1 GCA_004347865.1 Archaeoglobi archaeon
AATTGTTGAGAGAAAGTTAAAGGAGTTAGGTTGTAAGCTCAAATCGCCCATAATAACCCTATCATTTATCGCATTACCAGTTATTCCAAAGCTGAAGTTGACGGATCTCGGACTAGTCGATGTTGAGAACTTTAGGGTAGTTGCGCCAGTCGTGAAAAAGGAAGATTGAAAAATCTGATTTTGGTTATAGATGAAGTTTTCTAAACCGGTTGAGGCGCTGCTTTCCTTTCCAATACCCTTTCCAAATCCACCTGACCTCCTCCCCACCCTGAGGGGCAAGGCTTGTCGTCTGCTGGTCACTCTGAGAATTGCGTCACAGTACCCCTCTTTCTGGCCCTGTCGGAAGCCCACATAAGAGTCAAAAACAGCAGAATTAGGAAAAGAAAACTTAAAGAGTAACCGATCAAAGCAGGATTATTTGTGCTTGGGGAAAAACCGTAGAAGCTTCTGTAAAACTCCAGAAAATGTGTGAGCGGGATTGCATAAGCCATTTCCCTGAGTCCGGGGGGTAGCAGGGTTACTGGGTAGTAGATCCCGCAAAGAAGCATAAAAATCGCTGTAAGGGTCCAAGCCGAAACTTCTGCTCTATAACCGAAGATCAAAAGTAGCGAGCAGGTTAGCGTGCCGATTATCATTGCGCTTAGGAAGATTCCAAGGAGAAAGATAAACAAACCAACGGGATCGATCAGGAGGTTCAAATCAAACAGAAATTTTCCCGAAACAACTAGGATAAGAAAAGCAACTAAGCCCCTGAAAGCGCCGAAAAACCATGCACCGAATATCATGTTGAATATGGAGATCGGTGTTACAAACGTGTAACGCAAACTCTTGCTCCACATGTCAAAAAGAAGTACGTAGGCAACATCGAGTTGCGAAACCTGAAGAACGCTCAGAGTTACTGCTCCGATAAGGATAAACGCAAGATAGTTTTTGTCTAGGTTCAAATAAGCACCCATAAGCCCTACAGATATCAGACCGATTATCGGCCAGAAAAGGGTCTCAAAAAGTGTGAAAAAGTTTCTCTTCGTTATAATGTAGTTCCTGTAAGTGAATCCGATTGTTTTGTAAATCTCACTTCGCAAGTTCGTTGAAGACATCTTCAAGATCAACCTCCTTTACGGATATATTCTTAATCCTCCCAAACCTCGCAACCTCCTTTGCTATCTCCCAAAGCCTGGCTTCGGCCGAGTCAACATAAAAAGATAGTTGGTTGCCATCTCTCTCAACCGCAAAAACTCCCTCAAGCCTCAAATCGGGTACAATTCCTTCAATCTCGATTGTGATTTTGTCCCTCATCTTTAGCAATCTCTTGAGTTCTTCCTTGGTTCCCTCGGCCACGATTTTTCCTCTATTTATAAATGTAATTCGATCGCAAAGCATTTCCGCCTCGGACATATAGTGGGTCGTGAGAACGATCGTTATCCCCAGATCTTTCTGCAAAAACCGAATTTTTTCTCTGAGCCTCCTAGCAACTGGAGGGTCAAGACCCTTTGTCGGCTCGTCTAAAAAAACAAGTTCTGGATTGTTTACAAAGGCTCTCGCAAGAATTAACTTTTGTTTGCTTCCCGTGGAGAGCTTGTTGAACTCTACATCACGGAACTCTTCGAGCTCGAACTCTTTTATAAGTTCTTCTACAGCTTTTCTATCGTTGATTCCGTAAAGAAGCGAGTAATATCTCAAGTTCTCATAAACCGTAAGACTCCAGATCAAATTTGGATTTCCGCTTGCAATGTTTATTCTCTTTCTTATCTCCCTGAATTCACTGATTGTGTCGTAACCGAGAACCTCAATTCGGCCCCTTGTTTGCCGAAGAAGAGTTGCCATCAAGGAAATTAGAGTTGTTTTTCCAGCGCCGTTTGGGCCTAGGATACCGTAAATCTTATTTCTCGGGATTTTAAGATTTACCTCCTTAAGAGCGACTTTTTCGGAAAACAGTGAGCGATAGATCATCCACACGTCTTCACACTCAACTGAATGCATGCAGAAAAGTAGTGGGAAGAATTTTAAATTTTTACAAAAGAGTCGGCGGGACCATCGAGATTCTGCTCAGTGAGCTGCTCCACGACTAAAGCCGAGAGCTTCCGGCGTTAGGGATGCTTCACACCCTTCCCCCCATCTGCCGGTTCAAAAGCCAAGCTCCCCCATCGTTAAGACATGGGCTATATTCATTCGCAGATCTGGACCTCCTTCTGCAAGGAACATCCCCAAGGCCTTCAACACAGAACTACTTAAAACTTGCCCGTTCATCTCAGAGCTAAAGCTCTGGGTTTTCTGGGCACCAATTTTTATAAATTCGGATTTCAGGCGATATCTCTCGAAGTATCGATCTGCACACCCTCCTCGACAAAGAACCTGAAGTACTCGTTTATAGGCTTCCTGCCCCTTATCTTCGGAAGGGCAAACTTGGAAATCAGTCTCTCACCGCTTCTTTCAGACTCTACATTTATCACGACATCAGATAGGTCGAGAACCTTGTAAACGACATTCAGCGGATGGACATTCTTGATCAAGTAAACATAAACGGTATTTTCAAACTCCTTCGATTTTGCATAAAGCTTGTTTAGAAGCCAGTCTTTTAGCCCCCATTCAACATCTAGATTCAGGAAAAACGAGAGGGAATCCACTATTATCACACAGTCTTTCTCGATCTTTTCGATATTTTCGGCCATAAAGTCAAAGATCTCCTTGTTTCTGTATCTGTCTTCAACCACGAACTGACCGTACTCGTTAAGATAGTACTGTGTGAAGACGTCGATGAAAAGAACGTTTTTTCCGTCAAGTCTCATCATCTGCATATCCCTGAGCACATACCTTGCTGGTCTGTTTGTAGTTATGTAAACACTTTTGCTTGCTGTGGTAAACTGATATAGAAAGGCTTCTGGCATTGCAATTGGATCCGCATAAAGACAGACGAAGCTTCCGGCAGGTAGGCCGCCATCTAGCCTTTTATCGAGTAAGGCTATCCCGGTTGGTATCACGGTCCTCTTTGGCAACTGTGTCTGTACTTGCATCATTATTACCATAATCAATTACTATTTAAGTTTATCGCTCTCGGACACCTAAGCTAACCTAACGCCCTGAATACTGCTCAGAAAGTATTTTAAATTTGCTCAATACCAAAAGAACATGAAAATTGCGATCATCGGAGCCGGTCTAACAGGTCTAAGAGCCGCGAATGAACTTAAAGAGTATGCAAAAGTCAGGGTTTTTGAAAAAAACGAAATTGGAGGTCTTCTTTCAAGTTTCTGCAACGGATACTATATAGAAAAGTATTATCATCATTTGTTCCGCAAAGATTCCGAGCTCTTAGAGACAATAAAGAGGTTCGGACTGAACTCAAAACTTGTTTGGAAAACTGTAAAAGTTGGTTTCGCCATAAATGGTAGCATATATTCGCTTAGCACTCCAATTGATATACTGAGGTATCCTCATATGTCTTTCAGGGACAAATTAGATCTGGCTATATTCACGATAAGAAGCCGAAAGCTTGAGTATGAAAATTTCGACGATATTCCTGTCATTTCGGCTTTAAAGGATAGATTCGGCGATAGATTGCTCGAAAAATTTTTCATGCCGATGCTTAAGGCTAAATTTGGAGATAACGCAGACAAGGTCAGCTTTGCTTGGCTTCTCGCTAGAGTTGCGATAAGAAGTAACAGAAGGCTTAGAGGCGAGGAGATCGGATATTTGCGACATGGATTCCATCAGCTGATCGAAAAAATGGCTGAAAACCTAGAGATAGTTCATGCAAACTGCGAGATAAAGCGAGAAGGCAAATGGAGTGTCAATGGAGAGGATTTCGATGCGGTGATATTCACGGGTCCAATTCCGGAGCTTGGAGAACTAGCATTCAAGTTTAGATTACCTAGAATAAAATATCAGAGTTCGGTCTGTGCCCTCGCCTCGCTGAAAAATAGCATATCCGACATCTACTGGATCAACGTAGAAAAAGCGACCTTTGGGGCAATAATCGAGCACACCAATTTCATGCCGTTCGAAGATTATGGCGAAAATCTCGTATACTTGGCGAGCTATTCTACGCCCGAAGGCTGGCTTTTCAATCAGGCTGATTCGGAGACTGCAAAGCTGTTTTTAAGAGATCTGAAAAGATTTAACGTCAGAGAGGGAGATGTGCGTTGGATCAGGATTTTTAAGGCAAAATACAGTTCTCCTATTTACGAGACGGGCTTCCTGAAAAAGATAACTCCCTACAGGATTCACGATGGATTTTACATAGCAGGGATGACTTCCAAGCCGAATTATCCTGAGAGGAGCATGAATGGGAGCCTCAAGGCTGGAAGGGAAGTAGCAGAGTGTTTGAAAAAAGACTTCGGTTTCGAATAGTAGACAAATCCAAAATAAAAAATTTATATAATTTATCGACCCTTGAACTTTGGTTTTTCTTTGCTTAGGAAGGCCGAAATGCCTTCTTTCATGTCTTCGGTAGAGAAAGCCAAACCCGCGGCTGTGCACTCCCACTCCATTCCAACATCCGCTGGAACTTCTGCACCCTTGTTGATCAGCCTCTTTATCAAGGCAATTGAAATCGGAGCGCACCTCTCGACGATGTTCTTAGCATACTTTAGAACCTCCTCCTCGAACTTGTCATCATCGAAAACCTTGTTTACGATGCCCCATCTCTCCGCTTCGACGGCGTTGATCCTTTCCCCAGTCAGAGCCAATTGCATGGCCCTGCTAATTCCCACAAGCTTCGCAAGTCTCTGCGTCCCGCTCCAGCCAGGAATTATACCCAGCGTAACTTCAGGCAAACCAAATATCGCTGACTTCTTTGCAAGCCTTATATCGCAGTTCATCGCAATTTCGAATCCTCCTCCAAGGGCGTATCCGTTAACCGCTGCAATCACAAGTTTTGGAATCTCGCCTAACCTTCTGAATATTCTTTCTCCTTTTCTGTTATGCTCCAAAAAGTCGAATGGATGGAATATGGGGGAAGAAAGATCTGCTCCAGCGGAAAAAGCCCTTTCTCCGGCGCCAGTTATTATTATAACTCTTGTCTCTTCGTCCTTCCAGAGCATTGTAATTGCTTTGTCAAGTTCATCTAGCAGTTCCGGAGAGATCGTGTTCAGCCTCTCTGGTCTGTTCAGAATCAGCTTTGTTATTCCATCCCCGAGCTTCTCTATCTTTATGGTCTGGAATTCTTCCACCTGTTGTGGAGCTTTTTCACCCTCAACCATCTGCCTCACCTTCTTTTCCTTTATACTTTGAGCTGGTTCGAATATCTTTTTACCAAACATGTTTGCCAGCTCGTTTAGCCTGTTCAGGAGCTGGTCTTCATCTATCATCGTCTTAAAAATCTCGAAAGGTCCGAATGGTCGGTTTAGACCGAGTTTCATGGCCTTATCGATATCCTCGGGCTTTGCAACCCCCATTTCCACGAGTTTGACAGCCTCGTTTATCTCGACCATTGTGAAATCCAGCGGGCTTATTTTATCCGTTGCTTTGCTCAGATCGATTTCGGGTCTTCCTTTGCTCCAGTCATACCAGCCCTTCCCGGTCTTCTTTCCCAGCTTGTTTGACTTCACCATCTCCTCCAGAATCTTCGGTGGTTCGTAGTCCGGACTTATCGTCTTTGCATAATACTTGTTTGCATGGTAGAACACATCTATTCCCGTGAAGTCCATGAGCTCGAAGGGGCCCATTGGCAGCCCCATCCTCTTAACGGCAGCATCGACCTCTTCCGGTGTTGCAATGCCCTTTTCGATTATGGACATCAGCAGAGCCCCAGCAGGAGCCTGAACCCTGTTCACTATGAATCCCGGGACGTCTTTGTTAACAACAACAGGCTCCTTACCAATTTTCTTTACGTATCCCACACATATCTCTACAGTCTCATCACTCGTCTTTTCCCCCTTTATTACCTCTACTAGCCTCATTAAAACCGGCGGATTAAAGAAGTGGAGCCCTATGAATTTGTCCTCCCTCTTTGTAGCCTTTGCAAGATCCGTGATTCTCATTGTAGAAGTATTGCTCGCGAAGATACACTCTGGCTTTGCGATCCTGTCACAATCGGCGAAAACCTGTGTTTTTATCTCGAAAACTTCTGGGACTGCTTCTATAACCAGATCCGCATCTTTTACCGCTTCGGCCAAGTCTACTGTTGGATGAATTCTTGCAATAACCTCTTCAACATTGCTAATTTTTCCCTTTTCCTGAAGCTTTAGGAGGCTCTGTTTTATCCTTTCCATTCCTCTATCGACGAATTCCTTCTTTATATCTCTCATCCAGACTTCGTAGCCAGCTATAGCACTGACCTCAGCGATTCCATGCCCCATGTCACCAGCTCCTAGAACAGCAACCTTTTTTATTTCCATGTTTCCCACCAGTGAAAAGCTCAGTATTCAATTAAAAAATCTTTCTATTCTGACTCTCTATTGAAGTTTTGCCAAGAAATTTCTCACGTTTTCCTCCACTCTCAAATAATCGTAGGTATAAACCGCAACGTTGCCTACTGGGGTTCCTTTAAGCTTTAATGGATTGAATGGTTCTCTACCGTTGAAAAATATCAGAGTATCACATCTATGCTCAACTCCATTAACCCTCACTGCCTCGACTTTTTCTTTTCCTATGACCTGGATGTCCTCCCCCTCTGCCTCCACAAATTCGAAATCATATTCCATTTCCTCAAGCTGTTTTTCAGCTAGGTTTACCACGAAGTCTCTTTTTCCTGCAATCAGTATTTTTTCTCCGAGTTTTTTATTTTCAGAAAGAATGCGCAGCGATTGGTCGAGAGTGTAAATTCCCGACATTTTCTTTCTCAAAACGTTTAGCCTCATGGGTACTTTATCTGCAGCGCCCGTACATAGAATTGCTCTCCGCGCCTCAAATCGCTTTAGTCCATTTCTTGAGTTTACTATCACTGGTTTTGATTTAATCACCGTTCCCAAATCGATGTTTACTTCTTTTTTCAATTCATTTACCTCTTCGATGAATTTAAAATATTTTTCAGTAAATACCCCAAGCTTCGAAAACACCTCAAGTTCTCCCCCGGCACAGCGCATGTCAAATACAAGAACTTCAAACCCTTTTTCGATCAGTTTTCTGGCGCAATGAAGACCCGCATATCCGGCACCTATGACAACATAGTCTACGGAAGCCATCTTGGGTCACTCTCAACAAAAGTAGATTATCTCTGTATAAAATTATTTTGTTTGCTCAGAAAGGGCAAGCTTATTAACATTCCCAAAAAATTTTAGGCGATGAAATTCGTAACGTCAAACGAGGGCAAGTTCCGAGAAGCGAAGGCGATAGCCGAGAATTTTTCAATTCAGATAGAGTGGATTAAAATGGAGTACGAAGAACCACAGGGATTCAATCTCGAAGAAATTGCTACAAAAAGTGCTGAGAAACTTGTGGATAAGATAAAGGGTCCCTTCTTCATTGAGGATAGCGGCCTGTTTATAGAGTCCCTCAATGGATTTCCCGGCCCATATTCCAGCTATGTTTTTAAAACGATTGGTAATAGAGGGATACTTAAATTGATGGAGGGGATTTCAAACAGAAGAGCATACTTTAAGTCTGTGATCGCCTATTTTGACGGTAGCAGGATAACGTTGTTTGATGGTGTTGTTGAAGGCAGGATCTCTTACGAGATCAGAGGCAACAAGGGGTTCGGGTTCGATCCAATTTTTCTTTACGGAGATAGAACCTTTGCAGAGATGGGCGAGGAAAAGAATAACGTCTCGCACAGGAGAAGGGCGTTGGAGAAGCTCTTTAGCTCAGTCGCCAACGTCCCCATATCCAAAGGGTGCGATGTTTAAAAAGTCCCAAAAAGATTAAAAAGATTTAATTTTAAAAATTCAGTCTTCCGAGGAGGATTCAGATTCGGATTCTTCTTCCTCCTTCTTTCCGCTCTCTTCTAGCCCTCCTTTGCTCTCAGAACCTTTGGCAGCTATCACATCGTCTATTCTGAGAATCATTATTGCAACTTCCGTTGCACCGCTTATTGCCTGTTTCTTTACCTTAACGGGTTCCATGACGCCAGAAGCTAGCATGTCTGAAGCCTTTCCCTTGAAGACGTCTACACCATACGTGCTCTTGCCCTCTTCGTGAGCCTTTCTGAGTTCCACGATTATGTCTATTGGATCAAGACCCGCGTTCTCGGCCAGGCTTCTTGGGATCACTTCCAGAGCGCTAGCAAACGCCTCTATCGCGAGCTGCTCTCTTCCGCCCACGCTTGGTGCCCACTGCTTCAGCCTGAGACTCAGCTCCATCTCTGGTGCTCCACCGCCTGCAACGATCTTTCCACTCTCGAGAACGCACTTTGCAACCTTTATTCCGTCAATGAGGTTTCTCTCAGCCTCATCAACTACATGCTCGCTTCCTCCTCTGACCAGAATCGTTACCGCCTTCGGATTCTTGCAGCCCTCAATGAAGACCATCTTCTCATCGCCAACCTTCCTCTCCTCAACTAGCTCCGCCTCGCCGAGATCCGCAGGTGTAATCTCTCTG
>QNUZ01000103.1 GCA_004347865.1 Archaeoglobi archaeon
CCAGAAGCAGAAGAACTTAAAGCCAGGATTGATGAAATAATCGATTCCTATCTTGAATCCATTATGGATCCCAAGATCAGGGAAAAGCTAAGACATCAACTCTGGTCAGAGATTATGAAATGAAAGCCAGCGCATGCGAGGTACACAGTATGTATTGTTTATGGCCAACTTTAAACGGTTAAGTTACGATTCTTTAGAAAACCTGGTTTACCTTAAGAACGTTGGGGGGATACCATAACCTAATTCAAGTAAAAGAGGGGGGTAAAAATTATGAAATATAGTTTCAGAATTCGATTCAAATTGCCCGACCATCGACGTATCGGTATTGATTCAGAAAAATGGCCTTTAACTCCTGTGGGCTCCAGCCCAGGATAACACTGTGCTCGAAGAAAAAAGGGTTTCCGATTAAGGATGCCGAAGAGCTTGTTCTGCGAGGAGACGGCTACTCTTCCGAAGAGGAAGCTCGTATTGCGGGCGAACAAGTCAGGGACGCTGCGATTCTGGCGTTCGCACGCCTCCATATCGGTGCTGATTTTGGGAATTTCGCTCCTAAAAGCTGTTTTACAAATGCGGGCCTGCAAATGCTCGAAAAGCAGACCGGCACTCGGATCCTTAACGATGTTCATTGTTTAATGACCTTTGAGACCGATCCTCCGCCCCAATTTGCGACTTCGGAGGTCAATGCGATTCTTACAAAAGGCCCGGAGAAATTCATCCAAGCATTCCGCCTTTCCTTTTAGCTGTAAGTTACGCTTAAACCGGAAGAGCGCCTTTCTCTCGATTTATTCAGCCGCTCCTTCTTTGAACTATCTCCTGATGCTCGTTTGGTCATGCTGATAATGGCTGTGGAAACCTTGCTCAAACCGGAACCGAGGTTCTGCGCTGCTAAGCAACATGTCGATGAATTAATCCCCTTGACAAATGAATCGACAATGCTTCCGAAGAGTGAGAAAAACTCCTTACTGGGATCTCTTCAGGAGCTTCGCAAGGAATCAATCGGTCAAGCTGGGCGGAAGCTTGCCAAAAAGTTAGGTGACCGAAAATACCTTGATCGCAGTGCCGAAGATTTTTTCACGTATTGTTATAGCCTCCGGAGCAAGCTTGTGCACGGAAAGAAACGACCCCATCGTGAAAAGGTTGCGGAGGCGGTAGTCAATCTTGAGTCTTTTGTGGGTGACCTGCTTTCTGGACCCTTGTTGCAGCAAGTGACTCTATAGTTGTTAACGTGTATTCTCACGTTTTGGAGGCCACTGCAGAAGATATTAATGAATACTGGCCCTTTGTCTGGTACCAAGAGCTCTC
>QNUZ01000104.1 GCA_004347865.1 Archaeoglobi archaeon
GCCAGGCTGTACAATGAGCTGAACTTTGAAAGGAAGTTTCCGGAGCAGAGGCTACCTCCATGGGGATGGCGTTAACGGGGGGGGCGCAGCCCTAGCTTCTGAGGTGGAACGGGTGACTCGGGAGCCTAAAAGGGCTGTGAACAGCAGACCGATGAGAGCCTTAGAAGCAAGAATCTCCCGGTTTTAGCCTTGGAGAGAGTCAACTTTTCCATTTACGGTCCCTATCTATTAAAATCAAATATGCCAATGCAATTCCACCTACCGCAAGCAAAAATTCAAAGCCGGGTGTGGATCTTTGAACCTTTGTTGATGTTTCCACAGTTTTTTTAGGAGGCGATTCTGTAGGCTTAGTCATATTTGCTACCTCCTTTTCCTGCGAAGAGGTTACATTTGGCGTAGAAGTGGCTGCTGGCGTTGGTGTAGGTTTACTCTTAGCCTCCAACACATTGAAATATATATAATTTGATTCCAATCCGCAAACGGGATCATTAGCATAGATGATATAATAACCAGAGGCAATATAGGGAATTTCAAAGTTCGTCTCAAATGTTCCTTTCTCGTTCGTCCTAGCAATTTTCTTCGCAAGAACTTCTTTGAGAACTATACCGGAAACGTCGAAGAAGTTTGCCAATATTACTTCGACATCTGAATTCGCTGAAAATCCTTTACCGGTCACGGTTATGGTTGAGCCTGCCGGTGCCTCTCTGGAAGATAACCTCGTTATCTTTGGTGTTAGATTAAAGGTCGTATATGCATTTCTCCTTACTTCATCTACTACCTTAACTGTTTTTATCCCGCAAGAAATTTCGGGGACGTCCAATCTTACCGAAAAAACACCATTTAGATCCGTTTTTGCTATTGCAACGATTTTCTCTTCAAAAAAGATACCAACGTTGGAATCTGGCCCAAAGCCACCGCCACTAATTCTTACAGAATCCCCCACACTCCCCTCTATGGGGCTTATTCTTATCCAACCAGAAGCATGACTGGTCTGAATACACAGGAAAATCAACAATGCCGAAACAGATATCCATCTTGCTAAAGTGGCACAAATCATAACTCGAATCACTTTTGAGATATTTAACCCTTACGATTTAAAGGAACCATTTCAGAAGATTTAACCAAAAGTTTAATATGTCTATTTTCATTTGAATGAAAAAGCGGGGGTTGCCGAGTGGCCAAAGGCGCTGGCTTGAGGGGCCAGTTCCGTAGGGATTCGAGGGTTCAAATCCCTCCCCCCGCATAACAAGGAAAACTAGAGGCTTTACTTTCTTAAAAACTGATTCCAAAAGGGTTTCTATGGGCCGTTACGAATGGCTAAAGAAAAGCACGGATAACATCTCAAGAGTAATAGAAAAACCTTTATAAAAATGGGTGCCAAGAAAACCCAGAGCTTTGGCTCTGGGATGAATGGGCAAGGTTTGAATAGTTCTGTGTTGAGAAAGCCTTGGGGATGTTTCCTTGCAGAGGAAAGTCCAGATATGCGATATGAATATAGCCCATGCCTTAACGACCTTGAAAAATACATTGAAGCCCAGAAAGGTGCCCGAAGTGAAGTGAACGAACACTTTCATAATCTACGATTGTTCTGCCTTATGGGAACTCGCTGACAGCTGCGATAAGCTGTACAATGGGCTGAACTTCGAAAGGGGGGGGCAGGCTTACATGCGCTGCAGGCGTTTCGAGTGGTACCCTAAGCATCTTTATGACAAATGCGTTCCGCTTATAGGCTCGGCAATTGCCCAGCAGATAATAAACAAGAACAACGAAGCCTAGAGGAGCTTCCTAGCCTTAAAGAAGCTCGAAGCCGAGAGAAAGCTCCCAGAGCGTAGGCTACCTCCATGGGGATGGCGTTAACGGGGGGCGCAGCCCTTGCTTCTGAGGTGGAACGGGTGACTCGGGAGCCTAAAAGGGCTGTGAACAGCAGACCGATGAGAGCCTTAGAAGCAAGAATCTCCCAGTTTTAGCCTTGGAGAGAGTCAACTTTTCGCAGGAAAGAACGAACTTAGCATTTACAATATGCCCGGAGCCGGATTTGAACCGGCGACTATGCGGTCTTCAGCCGCACGCTCTCCCAAGCTGAGCTACCCGGGCATATCAAAAAGTCTTGGTTGGGTATTTTTATCTTTCGCATCTTGAATGCAAAGTATTTTTAACTTCTTAGAACAGCTCAATCTATGCTTCCAATTAATGCGAAGCAGATGAAGAAGATGATGAAGCAGATGGGCATTGAAATGGATGAACTGGATGCAAAAGAAGTAATAATAAAGACGAGCACAGAAGAACTGATTTTTAGGAATCCCAGCGTAACAAAGATCTCTGCAAAAGGTATGGAGACCTTTCAGGTTATGGGAGAATACGAAATCAGAAAGATAGCGCCCCAGATAAGCGATGAAGATGTTAAACTTGTAATGGAGCAAGCCAAGGTGGACGAAGAGACGGCAAAAAAAGCTTTGGTTGAGGCAAATGGAGATATTGCCGAAGCATTGCTGAAACTGCAGGGATGAAGCCTCCTGTTGTTCTCTCAAGGGGAAAAAATAGCTTTTTAGTTGAGAATTTTGAGGGGAAGCTTCACACGCATCATGGGGTAATAGATCTAACTGAACTGCGGAATAAGTCATTTGGGGACACGATAAGAACGCATCTGGGCGTGGAGTACAGGATCGTCCCATTCAATCCGTCGGAGTTCTTCAAACACTTCAGAAGAGGTGCAACACCGCTGATGCCGAAGGATATCGGAGCGATAATCACGTACACTGGCTTATCACCGGATTCGCTTATATTCGATGCTGGCACGGGCAGTGGAATGCTCGCGGCCTATCTAGCATACTTCAACAAGTTCGGAGAAGTCATTACAGTTGAGAAAAGAGAAGAGTTCGCAAAGATCGCACGTAAAAACTTCAAACTTGCAGGACTAAAAAACGTGCATCAGATCATAGGTGACGCTTTAACAGTGGCAGATGGATTTAAAAAGGAGTTTGATCTCGTTGTTTTGGACATGAAGGATGATATTGCCTTTGTTCCAAAGGCTAAACAGATCCTCAAGCTAGGAGGCTATTTGGCTGTCTATAATCCATACATAGAGGCGGCAAGAAGTGTGTATGAGGTGATGGGGAAAAACGAGTTCAGAGAACTTGAAGCCTTCGAGATTCTGCGCGTAGATCTGGACATAAAAAGGGTTGGAACAAGGACTTCAACTGGCGTCTGGCACACGGGATATATCGTGATCGGGAGAAAATACTAGGTTGCAACTATCATCTTCGACTGGACTATATTAGGATTCTCATACGCCTTCTTGATAGGTAAAGCTCCACTTCCCTCGACAACGAAGAAGGCTTCACGTTCAATCCAGCAAGTCTAGCTCCCATTTGCATAACCCTGCCTTTTCTGAAAAGTTAAATATCTTCCTCACAGCCTAAGGTTATGGAAACTCTGATCCTATCAGCCGAAGATGTAAAGAGCCTTATAACCATGAGAGAAGCTATAAGTGCTGTTGAGGAGGCATTCAAACTTTACGCTCTTTCCGAAGCAATAATGCCTCCAAAAGTATACTTATACTTCAAAAAGGGAGATTTCAGGGCTATGCCTGCTTCAATTATGGGTTATGCTGGCGTAAAATGGGTAAACTCGCATCCGGACAATCCAAAAAAAGGTATACCGTCCGTAATGGCCGTGCTTATTCTCAACAACCCATCAGACGGCTTTCCGCTTACAGTCATGGACGGAACCTTTCTCACATCCCTGAGAACTGGAGCAGCTGGAGGGGTTGCAATAAAATATCTTGCAAGAAAAGATAGTAGAATTTTCGGATTTGTAGGCTGTGGGAAGCAGGCTCGCTACCAGTTGCTAGCAGCCAAGGAAATTTGTAAGATTGAGCTTGTAAAGGCTTACGATATAAACAAAAACGCTGAAGAAAAATTCAAAAAATTCTGTGAGTCGCTTAGGGTTGATTGCGAGCTTAAAGAGCCTAAAGAAGTTTGCAATTGCGATGTGCTCATAACAACGACCCCCTCTACGAGCCCCGTTGTTAGAAATGATTGGATTAGAGAGGGCACGCACATAAATGCTATTGGGGCAGACGCTCCTGGAAAGCAAGAACTCGAAATCGAACTCCTGCTGAGAGCAAAAATAGTCGTTGACGACGTGCACCAGGCTCTACATGGTGGAGAAGTTAATGTTGCCGTCTCAAAGGGGCTGATTTCGGAGAAAAATATTCACGCAACTCTTGGTGAGGTTGTTGCAGGGTTGAAGAAAGGGAGAGAGGGCAACGAAATTACGATTTTCGATTCTACTGGGCTTGCAATACAAGACATTGCTGTGGCCAAGATAGTTTACGAGAAGGCCGTTGAAAAATCTGTGGGGAAAAGGATTAAGCTCGTAGAGATGGAATGAGAACCGTTGTGCTAACCTCAGGAGGAAAGGATTCGATTCTGGCATTGCACAGAATTTTAGATAGAAAATTAGTTGAAAAAAGGGAAATAATTCTATTTGGAGTTATTCCAAAGAATCCCGAGTCATTCATGTTCCATACAGTGAACCTACACATGCTTGATGCAATTTCGAAGTGCCTTGAAATACCCTTGTTTAAGGCCGAGGTTTCAGGAGAGGAGGAAAGGGAAGTTCTGGAGCTAGAGGAGGCACTACTTAATTTAGATGCTGAAGCCGTTTGCATTGGGGCTATTGCTTCCAGATATCAGCTAAAAAGAATTGATGCTATCTGCAAAAAGCACGGATTAAGACTTTTTGCCCCCTTATGGGGCGAAGAACCAGAGAAGATTTTAAATGAGGTTGCTAACAGATTTGAGGCTATTATAACCAGTGTTTCAGCGATGGGTCTCGATGAGAGCTTTTTGGCTAGGAAAATCGATCATAGCTGCATCGAACACTTAAAGATGGTGAGCGCAAAATACGGGGTTAGTCTAGTAGGGGAAGGCGGTGAATACGAATCCTTGGTTCTAAATGCCCCACTTTTCAGGAGAAGGATTTCGATCAAAAAGCTTGAAAAAACGTGGCGTGGGAGTACAGGGGTGGCAGTTGTTAGAGAATACGTGCTCGAGGATAAAGATATTATCTAGGACAGACAAATCAGAACTATGAAAGCAGTACTGATATTTAGCGGGGGATTGGATTCTTCGACCCTCCTCTATCATTTGCTGAGCAAAGGATACGAAGTTTCAGCAGTAACTTTCATCTATGGCCAGAAGCATTCCAAGGAGATTGAATTCGCAAAAAAGCTAGTCGAAAAGGCTAAAGAGATTGGAAAACTTGATCACAGAATCGTGGACATATCTTCTATTCACGATCTGATTTCGTTTGGCGCTATTACAGGCAATGAAAAGGTGCCAGAGGGATTTTATACGGAAGAAAGTCAAAAAGTGACTATAGTGCCAAATAGGAACATGATTTTGCTTTCAATTGCTGCAGGATACGCTGTGAAGATAGGAGCAAAGGAAGTTTACTATGCTGCACACAGGAGCGATTACAGCATTTATCCTGACTGCAGGAAAGAATTCGTTAAAGCCTTAGATACTGCAATATACCTGGGCAATCTCTGGAATCCGGTTGAACTAAAAGCACCCTTCATTGACAAGACAAAAGCAGAAATCGTTGAACTGGGTTTAAGGCTGAAAGTTCCCTATGAATTTACCTGGAGCTGTTACCGAGGCGAGGAAAGGCCATGCCTTAGCTGTGGAACTTGCATCGAAAGAACAGAGGCTTTCCTGCTTAACGGAGTTAGAGATCCACTGCTGAGCGAGAAGGAGTGGAACAGGGCTGTTGAAAACTACAAAATACTCGGAAAAAATCCTAGGCCCAAACTGGGATGAATTGCCGGAGGGTCCAAGCTTGCAGTTCTAGAGGGCGCTTAGAGATACCACAGGAAACCAAAGTTGTGCCTCGGGAGTAACACCACTTCTCACCGCAAGCAGACGCTCGCTCGAAGCGTTTGACCCCCCGAGGGGCTGTCCCATGTTCGGGTTGCCCCAGAATCATTGCAAGCTCTTGCTCGCTCATCAGGGGACCTATCAACATGGTATGTCTCCCCGAGCTCGCAGAAAGGCATCATCGGAAGCCTAGCTCTCTCAGCCCCTTCCCCGTTCGGGGATAGAATGAGTACTTTCTCTGGGATATTAAATCTTATTCTATTCTCCTTATAATTTGGAAAACTCTCTTAATCCTATCATCACGCTTGAAAAATACTGCAGGGAAATCTGATTTGGTTATTGTCACCCTTTTGGCCTCAAAGATTTTCTTTCCATCGGCTATTACCAAACCCGGGTTTTTGGCCTCGAATTCAACAATTCTATCCATCCTGACAACAAAAGGTCTCCACCCAAACCTGAAGGGGGCTACTGGAACGATTATTATAGAAGGGTGATAAGGTTCGACCACGGGACCACCTGCAGAGAACGAGTAGGCAGTCGATCCGATTTGCGTTGCGGCTATTATTCCGTCACATCTTATCCTGTCGACCTCTTCAGAATCAATTTTTATTGTTATCTCCGTCAGCTTTCCCCTCTCTTTCCCGAAAAACGCTATTTCGTTCAAAGCCAAGCAATCTGAATCCCCGCAAGAACATTTTACCCTTTCAAACTTTTCCGTTTCGAATTTTTTAAGTGCAATCCTAATTTTATCTTCAAAGTCTGTAGAATTCGAATGCGTTAAGTACCCAATTTTCCCTGAATTGATGCCAAAAATCGGAGGACATCTTCTTACCTCTTGGAGAATCGATAGAATTGTACCGTCCCCCCCAATGCTAACTATGAAATCGAAGCTTTCGAGAGATCTTGAAGGTTTTGGGAGGCTTTTTACTTCATGCCCCAGATCCAAAAGAACCTTTTCAACTTTTTCTAGGAGTTCCGGGGATTTGTAGACAATTACAGATCTCATAAAATCAGCTCCAGCAGTTTCCTGTACAATTTTTTATTTGTCGTCACTACATTTAACCTCTCCGACAATTCAAATCTTTTACTTCCCAAAGAGTTGCCCTTTTCATCCACTACAATTCCACCGGCTTTCTCTAGTATATAAATTCCCCCCGCAACGTCGAAGATCCTAAGCATACCCCTTATGTCGATGAAGCAGTCAAAAAGTCCTTCCGCGACAAAGCAAGTCTCAAGAGCCGCACTTCCTAGTGCCCTTATTCTTTTGAACGGCAGTGGTCGGTTTGGATAGTACACAATCGCATTGAGTTCTTCCAAATTCTCTTTTCCGCCTACCGTTATCACTGTTTCATTTTTAAAAGCCCTTTCGCTCGCATAATATTCATCACCGCTGCATAGATTGAAAACGTAACCGAAAAAAGCGTCAGCAAGGTTTTCTGAATCTGAAAAGCAAAGACTTAGAGAGTAGATAGGAATTCCCCTGACGGCGTTAAAAGTACCGTCAAGAGGATCCAAAGCAACAAAGACGTCTCCCTCTCCAACATATCCACACTCCTCGCTCAAAATCCTCAGTCTCTCCCTTTTGAGAATATCTAGAGCTGCATTTTCTGCAACCTTGTCAACCAGCTTAGTTACACCGCTTTTACCGATCCCATAAAATTCGCCTCTCTTGCCTATGGGAATGCTGTTTACGGCTTTAAGTACGCTTTTCGCAACTTCTCTCGAAATATTCAGCGCGTCTCTTTCATCCATGCTAAAAGCAGAAGCAAAATAGGTAATATTAAGTTTTCTTCACAAATTCTCTGTGAGCTACTCCACGACTAAAGTCGGGAGCTTCCGGCGTTAAGAGAGGGCTTCACGCCCCTCCCCTCATCTGCCGGTCCGGGGGGCTCACAGCTCCCCCATCCCATGCCTCTCGTTAAGGCATGGGCTATGTTTATGCATGCGTTTAAATCCCTGTTGTAAATCAGCCCGCATTTCGGGCATCTGAATTCCCTTCCGCTGACCTGGGCAACATGCCCGCATCTGTGGCAAGTCTTTGAAGTGTTCCTGACCTCCTTTTTAGGCAAATACCTGACCTCTATTCCCTCAAGCAGGGCCTTGTACTCAACAATTTCCTGCAGCTTTCTGAAGGGCAGAGAGTGAAACCTCCTGTTTAATTCTTTGGACCTGTCAAAGTTACCCCTTATTCCGGTGAGATCTTCCATGACTATTATCGGCTTGGGGAACTGCTTAGCGTAGGCTACTACTTCATTCGCTGTTGCGTGAAGCTTCTGCTCGACAATCCTCTTCTCTTTATCCTTCAGCCTCTTAACATCCTTCATAAGCTTCTTCCTCTGCATTTTTCTCCTTACA
>QNUZ01000105.1 GCA_004347865.1 Archaeoglobi archaeon
ACAGTATAAACGAGAATATCGAAAATCAAACCCAAAAAGAGTACAAATGCAAATTCAACGCTCACGTATAAAGCCAAAAAGAAGCCTGAAATGAAAAGTAGCGATCCATAAATCGCACAAGCCACAGGGCTAAGTTCTCCTGATGGAACTGGTCTCTTGCGTGTTCTCATCATCAGCGCATCTATGTCTCGGTCAATCCACATGTTCAGAGCAGTTGTACCTGAAATAGTCAAAAAAGTTGCAAAAAAGCACAAAGGCAAACTTTCGCTTCCGCCTGCAACTGCAAAGCTCACTAGGAACGTTATCATTAGCAACAAAGTTTGTTTGGGCTTGATTACTTCTAGTGAGCCACTCCACGACTTAAGTCTGGAGCTTCCGGCGTTAAGAGAGGGCTTCATGCCATTCCCCTCATCTGCCGGTTCAAAAGCCAAGCCCTTCATCCCGTGTCTCTCGTTAAGGCATGGGCTATGTTCATATCGCATATCTGGGCTTCTTTCTGCACGGGAACATCCCCAAGGCTTTTTCAGCACAGAACTATTTAAACCTTGCCCCATTCATCCCAGAGCTAAAGCTCTGGGTTTTCTGGGCACCCATTTTTATAAACTTCAGAATAAAAATACTTCTTCGGAGTTTATCTCAAAGAGATTAATCCAAAAAAACGATAAAATTAAAAATGTGAATTTGTTTGGGATTAGCTTCTAAACTTTTGGAGTTTCTTTAGCAGTTCAAGGTCCCCTTGGGCGTCCCCGGCGCAGGTTGCGATGATCCCGTCCACTATACCCTCAAAGTTCGGGGCAACCTTCTCGACCTCCTCCATTTTGGCAGTAGTGGGCCACCCTATTGCTTTCAGAATCTCCGCATTCTTCGGTGTACCGACGAGGAAGTAGGCATATATCGGTTTTTTCAGCTTTCTGCATTCCTTTGCAACTTCCTCTAAGATTGGCATAACTTTTTGCTCGGTCCTCATGAAAAAGACGAAGTCCCAAGGTTCTCTAACTCTCTTTATCAATTCGTCAGCAGATTTTCGAGCAGAAAGCAGGCAGCCCAGTTTAAGGTTTTTAATCTTAACAGTATTTCTCAGAAAGTCTCTCGCCTCCTCCGAAGATTTTAGCATCTTTATTGGCTCGCCGTATTTTGGAATGTCTCCCATTGTCAGAACTACTCCATCTAAGCCAACTGCTTCAGATGCCAGTGCAAGTCCGCCAACTTCAACCGGACCCTTGTAGTGCAGTATGAAAATCGGGATAACTGTTTTTTCGGGATAC
>QNUZ01000106.1 GCA_004347865.1 Archaeoglobi archaeon
TACGAGAGCACCATTAACATAAACTCTGCACTTCCTCATCCTAACCCCTCAACATTTCAACTCCCAATTTAGGCAAAAGACTCAAAACTTCCTTCTCATCTACCCCTACGCTCACCTCAGCATACTGAGCAAAATTCTTCACAAGACCGCAGTTCGGCCCTTCTGGAGTTTCCGAGGGGCAAATTCTACCCCAATGCGTTGCATGAAGGTCGCGAGCCTCAAAGTGGGGCTGTGATCGTGAGAGTGGAGAAACAACCCTGCGCAGATGAGATATGAGTGAGATATAGTTGTGCCGATCGATTAACTGGGAAATTCCAGTTCTTCCTCCCACCCAATTGCCAGTTGCCATCGGGTGCATGATTCTATCTGTAAGAACGTCACTTCTGACTGCTGTGGACATTTTCATGCTCCTGCCGCGCTGTTTCGCCCTATCAAGCTGATATTTGACGTCTTTTATAAGTCTAAGGAAGGCAACCCTGAATACCTCCTCCATCAGATCACCAGCAAGCCTTAGTCTCTTGTTCCCGTAGTGATCTTTATCATCCTCTCTCCTGAGACCTAGATGGAGTTCAAAAATTTGTTCAGCCATTCTTGCTAGGAAGAAAGCCTTAGCTTTTCTGGCCTCTTTATCTATACCCAAGTGCGGAAGGAAGTACTGATCGAGTACCTGCTCCGCCCTTTGCATTCTATACTCCCTGCTCTGTCCAGGAGCAACTCTTTTTCCCAGATACTCGATAGCATCATCTCGAGTTTCTACGGTTGAAGCTTCGCTATCTTCGAGATTCTGGAGCATGTATCTCATGATATTCGGATTCGTACTGACCATTTCTACTATTTCTTGATCACTTTCAACCCCCAAGGCTCTCATCAGGATTACAAACCTTACCGGCTTGGGCAGTTGGGGAAATGTTACCTCGAGAATGTTATTCTTACTCCTCTCGACAACTATCAGCGCCCTGTAACCAGCTCTCTGGCTAAAACACTTTGCAACTTCAACCATCTCGCCGTATTTTTCCTCCCTTTCCAATAGAACTTTGTTTGGGGCTAGATCTTCAAGGGTGACAATCGCTCTCTCGGTTCCGTTTATTATAAAGTATCCTCCCGGGTCAAGTGGGTCTTCTCCAGCCAAAAATAGCTTCTCCTCGTAGCTCAAAGATTCCACATTCTTTTTCAATACTGTCTCAAGCACTGAATCAATCCTCTCAGGGCTGAGATTGCATATCTTCGATTTCAACATTACCGGAAGCATCCCTATCTCAACCCACTCGGTCTCAAGAGTTTTTCCACCGTCGTGAACAGTTGCCTCCAGTAAAATTGGAGCGGCGTAATTTAAATTCCTAAGACGGGCATGGCTTGGGAGCAAAGGTACCTTCAATCCTTCAGCTTCCTTCATAATCGGGGTTTCCACCTTTATCTTACCAAGTTCTATATATGTATCCTTGGCTTCAAGCTCGATTATTTTCTGCTCATCTATCACCTTCTGCAACCCCTCGTCAATGAAACGGTTAAAGGAATCGATCTGATGCTTCACTAACCTTTCCGGCGTAAAATATGCCCTTGCAAGAGCACGAGTATTTAGCATAGCATCACCTTCCCCATCACCCTTACTCTATCACCAATCTATAAAATACGCTGACATTTGCTGTGGGACTCTTTCTGGTTATCTTCACTATATCGCCAGGCTTGGCGCCTATCTCCTTTACGATTGGGTCGGTGGACTTTATCTTTGGTAACTGCTCTTTACTCACTCCAAGTAACCTGAGCAATTCCTCAGCCTCGCTCTCCTTCAAAATTTCGTGCTTCGGTACGAGCACGTGATCCTGCAAACTCACTTTCATACTATCCCCTAATTCCTAATGCGGGCTCGACGGGATTTGAACCCGCGACCGACGGGTTAAAAGCCCGTCGCTCTACCTGGCTGAGCTACGAGCCCTCGAACCTCATCTCGCTGAGGATTTAAATCTTTTTCGTGATGAGGTGAACTACCGTTCTGGTCTAGCATTAACTTTCATCCTTTCCTTCCTCTTTTCATGGGAGGGCCTTCGGGGTGAACGGAAGAAGCCCCCACATCCATCTGTACCTGCGGAGCGGGTTCTTCACGGCTATAACATCCTATCCTCTTCCAATCCGCATTCGGAGCATTTCATTCGCCTGTACCCATTCGGGTTTAGCCTTTCTCCACACCGGGCACAGGCTTGAAGTCCCTCAGCATCAGCGTATATAATCTTCAACTCAAGTTTTATAAAACTTTACGATAGAAAGAAGCAGTTTCTAACCCCCTAACCCCCGTTAAAACTGGAGAAAAAAATGAGCAGGTATTCAAAGAACCGGTGAACTGGAGATCCAAAAAATTTATATCGTTTACCAAGTACTAGCAACATGCGATTGGCGCAGATTTTTATTCTTATCTCCCTCCTGCTCCTAGTCTCCCCGATTTTTGCTTTTGACGTACAGAAAACAATCAAAGCGGTAGCTGTGACTAGCGGAGAGAACCCCGAGGGTGTAGTGATAAATATAACCGTTTCAATCAGCCCGGGAAGCGGTAGAGTCTTCGTCTCCACCACACCATTTACAGAGATCGACATGCAAGGAAGCGCCCAGCTCGCTGCACTAACCGCCTGCGACTTGCTCGGGATAGATTTCATGAAATACGACTTCTTCTATATCATCGAGGCAGATGCTCCCATAGTAGGGGGCCCTTCAGCCGGAGCGGTGATGACGATTGCAACGATAGCGGCACTGAAAAATTTGAGCCTCAATGAAAAAGTTTACATGAGCGGAATGATCTATCCCGACGGCTTCATAGGACCCGTTGGTGGTCTGAATTACAAACTCGAGGCCGTTGCAAAGAATGGTGGAAAAATCTTCCTAATACCTCACGGACAGAAAACCGTAACGGTGCAAGAAAAAGTTGTAAGGAAAGTTGGAATGATAAACATCGTCAGCACAAATTATAAGGAGTTAGATCTTGTAGATTACGGAAAGAGGCTTGGAGTTGACGTTTACGAGGTAGCAACAATTAATGAGGCCATGAAATACTTCACCGGATATGAAATTCAGAAAAAAGAGACGAATTTCAGGATATCAGAATATTCCGGGATACTGAAATCACTTGCAGACAGGATGAGAGAAAGCATCAAAGAGCTTGAGAACTACAAAACTGCAGATGTTCAGAACATTCTGAGTAAGGCCGAAAGTGACTACAATACCGGGAACTATTACAGTGCAACCAGCAAGTTCTTCAATGCAAAGATTTTGATGAGGTACGAGCTGTACAAGAAAACGCTAGTTTCTGCTCAGCAGTTCGACGAAGAAGTCGAAAAGATAAAGAAGGAGATTGCAGAACTAAGAGACTACCTAAAAAATGAACCGATTGGGATAAACTCAATCCAGATAATCGCCGCAGCACAAGAAAGAGTTGCCGAAGCTGAAAAATCGCTAGATTCTGCGGTTAATTCAAAGAGCTACAGCGAAGCCTTACAAAACTTGGCCTATGCCAAAGAAAGACTTGAGAGTGCAAAGGTCTGGCTCTCAATCCTGCCCACGTTCAAAGAAGACTACCAGCTCAACGCAACCGAGATCAAGAAAAGAGCGGAGTTTTACATAAACCAAGCGAATTCAGTCATTGTCTATGCATCCTCTCTCAACGCATACTCCGATCTCCTTGAAAGTGCTTCCGATTCACTCGAAATTGCAAAAATGCTCTACAGTGATGGGCAGTATGCGGGGTCGGTTTTCCTAGCCCTTGATGCCATAACTCAGGCAAGTCTGTCGATAGAGGCCAGTTATGGGGACGTATCGCTGAAGCTGAATGAAAGAAAAGAAAATGCAAAGATCGCCCTGTCTGAAGCGGAAGAAGTGAGCTATCCTGTCCTCCCGGCAGCTTATTTTGAGTTTGCGGAGACCGCAGAGAACGTTTATGTAAAGCTCATGTACTACTCACTTTCAGAGAGAATTGCTAAGTTCATCACAATTGTTGCCGAGGCTGGTGAGGAGAAAGAACTGACCCACGCGGAATTTTCAGAAGTCCAAAAAACTACGACACCTCACTCCGCCATAAGGGAGATTCTTAAAACTCCGGGATATGAGGGTATCCTTGCCATCGCCGCACTACTTTTTGTTTTCAGTAGTATACGAAGAAGATACAAATAATGCCCCCGAACAGAGTTGCCAGAAAGTTAACGGCGGAGTTGTTAAGATATCCCTTAATTTCAAGAGTTGCCCCCAATAAGCTGTCTATGTGAATTGCAATAAATGCAGAGACTGCAACAGTTGTAAGGTAATTCAGGGGTAGAATTCCCAAAGTAAAGGCTAAAAGCGAGGTTAGGGCGCACCCAAGAATTGCTGCAACTTCTCCAACCGCAGAAATACCCCCGTTTGTACCCGGCTTTACCCTCCTGAAATTTGTGATGAGATAAACTTTTTCAGCCGTTTTTCCCACTTCACTTGCCATCGTGTCTCCTAAAGCAGTTGCTACTGATGCTACGAAGGCAAATGCGAAGATCTCTTCCTTAGTCACCCCGTATTGCATGGCAAAAAAGAGCGGTGCCAAGCTGTTCCCAAATACATTTGAAAAACCCCTTGCACCGCCTGAAGGCTCTGCAATCCCTAAAGTTGCCTTAAGCGAGTATTTATACTTAGTTATTGCAGAACCGAGCAGATAGAAAAAAAGAAGGACCAAAAAAAAGTTAAGATTTGAGAAGAGTATTATTACTGTTCCCACGATCGTTGCACTCATCAGTCCGGTTTCGTCAGCAATACCGGCTTTCAGAGCCATTAGACTCAAAAGAAAGGAGATCAAAAAGGCAATTGCCAAGGACTCAATGGATGCCGTAGGAATGTAGATCTTGAAGATTGCAAAAACCGTTGCTAGTGCTATTAAAACCAAAACCCTCCTGTCCCTCTCGCTCTTAACGCTCTCCATCAATGCTGCAGAAAGACCTCCAGCAAGCGCGATAAAAAGTATATTCGGAAAGGGAATTTCAAGATTGTTTAAAAAGCTGTAAATCGAAAAGAAAATTGCCCCAGAAGCAGTGTAAATGCCGATATCCCAAATAGGACCCCTTCGTAGTTCGTGGAAAAAGGCTACAAAAATTGAGGCATAAATTATGGCCTTCTCCATGAAACAGGCGAGAGCTGATAAAAACGTTGCAATTAGGAGGAAACTGAAATATTCTCCGTTCTTTTGCCTCGAATAGATCGCAGTCACCAAAAACATGAGCGAGAAAATCAATCTCGGGTCTGAGACTGGATATGGCATAATTCCAACGAGGGATATTAGCAACGCAATCGCCGCAGGAACCATAGGAAAGGTTAAGTATTCTAACATTTAAATTTTGATGTGCTTCTCTGGCTATACCAGCGCATGCTCGAAAGAAAGATCAAAATCGTACCTAAGCACCTGATGATAATCTGCTCCGAATTGAACGATAACTTCAAGAATTTTCTGGAATGGTGCAGAAAGTTCGGAATTCGAGAGATAACCGTCTGCACAAACTCCTTCCAAGCCAATTTGGAGAACGTTAAGCTGAACTTCGTAGAAGATCGGGACGTTTATACTGTGGGTAACGGAGAGGTCACGATCAATGTTGTGAGAACTGAAGGGAGAAGTGAAATCGTTTTCGCGATAAAGGAGATAGCAAAAAGGGTTCTGGAGGGTACTCTGGATCCCGAAAATGTTGACGAGAGAGCTTTCGAGTCTGTGCTTAAAATTAAATCCCAGCCAGACATGATCATAAAAGCCGGCTCAGAGGTTCCCGATTTTCTGCTCTGGCAGAGCATCTACAGCGAGCTATACTTTACGGATATAGACTGGAGAACCGTAAGGTATGTAGACTTCTTAAGAATTCTGAGAGAATATCAGAAAAGAGAGAGAAGATATGGCCGATAATCTCAAAATAGTCAGAATGATCGCAGATTACCAGTTTGGAAAAGGTGCGGGTATTGCCCTCTTTCCGAATACCTGTACCCTTATCTACTCCAAAAACGGGAAAATAAGGCAAATTCTAGACGGTGGCAGGAGAATTGCAACCCTCAAGGCCGACTCCGGCTTGCTAACTCTGAGTGTGGAGGGTGCGAGAAGACTCCAGAAGGTCTTCCCATTCCCGAAACACAGGGTTGTCGTTTTAAACGAAGTTTCGCAGTTCATAGCAGATGGCAAAAGCGTTTTCGCCAAGCACGTAGTGGCTGTTGACGAAAAAATTAGGGCTAACGATGAAGTGCTGGTTGTTAATGAAAGGGACGAATTGCTCGCCACAGGTAAAGCCCTACTTTCAGCATTCGAAATGCTCGAGCTTAAGAGGGGGGTTGCGGTAAGGACTAGACAGGGATCCGAATGAAGATTGACAAAAAAAGAAAGATAGTGATCGTAGACAGTTTTTCAAAAGTAGACAAGGTTCTGAAGTTCGACGGTTTTTCCCTGATTATCGGTATCGGCTGCGAAATTGGAGACATTTATGCTGATGAAATTCTAGTAGGAAAGAGCTGCAAACTGGGAAACGTGAGCTGTAGCAGAATCGTCTTGGGTGCATTCTGCTCCTTTGAATCGATCCATGCAAATGATGTCAGGCTACTAAACTCATGCAAAGGCAAGAAAATTATTGGGAAAGTCGTCAAAATTGGCGAAAACTGCAGAGTATCTGAAATCAGCGCAGATTTACTTGAAATGACGGGAGCATCCAGAATAGACAAGATTAACGCAAACAAGATAAGGTGTGTGGATTCTATATGAATCCCCGCTGAATTAAACCCAGCGGTACTGCCTTTTTATGCACTGCAGTTGAAATCAAAACTCCTGCACAGCCCAAATCCTTAAGATACTCCAAATCACTCAAACCACTTATCCCTCCTCCCAGATAAACCGGATGAGATGAAATGTTCAAAACTTCCGTTAGTAGTTCGATATCCGGGGAACCTGAACCTACTCGCGCGATGTTCAAAACAATTAGGCCTCTCAAGGGAAAAGAGTTCAAAAACTCCACGGCTTTCTTATAATCTGAAAATTTGCCTGAGGCATCTAAAAATCGCTTTCCATGAAAATCAAGACTGACATAGCATTCCTCTTTAATTCCTGCTAGTTTGGCAATATCAAAAGTTTCAGTACCCAAAACTGGGACAAAAGTGATGCTTTCAAGCTCTTCAGCACTCCGAAATCCGCAGTCCGCAATAATCTCCTCGACTCTCGACTTCAGAGAGTTTATAACCTGAATATTGCTACCAGCTCCGAGTATTCTGTCCAGATCTGCAACATACAGGAATCGGGGCCTAATCTCCGCTATAACCTCGAAAGGATCGCTATTTCTAACTATCAAACTCTTTTCAGCTACAGGCCTGTACTTCTGTCTTTCCCCCCTCTCTGCAAGAACAACGATTCCACTCATCAAATCCATCACAAAAATGAGCCTCATAGCAATCTCAGGAGCGGATAAATCAATCTAAGCTTTAAAGGCATCTTGCAGTGGAATATTTCTTCCATGTCCTTCTCATTTGCCCAGTTAATCATTCCGTAAAGTATTCGACCTTTCAAAAGGGCATCCCAAGACTTTTTTATTTTGTAGGATGTCATCAAAGCCTTTCCGAGATATCTCTTCCAGAGGTAATCGTAGTCCTCGAGACTCCCTCCCTCAAAGTACTCGTTCACAACTCTGCCCGCCAAATCGCCGGCAATCATCGAAATCGGTATTCCGCCGCCTGTATGACATATTATCATACTAGCAGAATCTCCCACGAACAAGACATTGCCATGAACGGCCTTTCTGAGTGGTCTGTCAATAGGAACTACGGCTCCCACTTTGCTAACTGGTTTAGCCCTTTTCAGGAACCGGTAGGAGTGAGGATACTCCTTAACGAATCGTTCAAGAACCTTATGTACACTTTCGCTGGAAAACCTTCTTCTGAAGCCCACGCCAACGTTGGCGTATCCATTACCCTTTGGTATTATCCACGCATAGGCTCCGGGAGCAATTTCTTTCCCGATGAACATATAAACCGTATCCTCCTCACACTCAACATCGCTCATTACGTACTGCTTCGCAGAAGATAGCTCGTAGTTCCAAAAACCCAGTTCCTTTGCTATTCTTGAATTTGCGCCGTCGCAAGCCAGCAAAACCTTCGGATCGTAATAAACTCCATTTGTTATCAACTTTCCCTCCCGGAATCCTCTCACCACTGTTTTGACTTCAATTCTGTGTCCGGATTCGGA
>QNUZ01000107.1 GCA_004347865.1 Archaeoglobi archaeon
AAGCTCCTGAAATCCCTTGCAAGCGGGGCTGTGGAAGACCTGAGTGAGGCTCTGGAGGGTTTCAAAGCCTCAGAAGTTGATGAAGTTTACGAGAGAGTAACAGAAGCCTTTGCGGCAGGGTTAAGCGATGGAGAGCGGGAAAGACTCAGAGAGCTGCAGGATCTTGCTGAGGGGATAAAAAAGGATGACAGCAAGCTGAAGATTCTGAAGGCAATTCTCAGACTCCATGCCAGCAGGGGAGAGAAGGTCATCGTATTCACAGAGTACAGGGACACGCTGAACTATCTCAACGAGAACTTGGGAGAGTTCAATCCTGTAACCATCTACGGGGGGATGGGCGAGGAAGAGATCGGGAGGAGGGTTAAAGAGTTCAGAGATCGTGGAACAGTCCTGCTGGCCACAGATGTTGCCTCGGAGGGTCTGAACCTTCAGGTTGCAAACATTGTCGTGAACTACGAGCCACCTTGGACGCCTGTGAAGCTGGAGCAGAGGATGGGCAGAGTCTGGAGGCTGGGACAGGATAAGGACGTGATCGTTTACAACCTGTTTCTGGGCACGAGAGCTGATATTGATGTTGTCGAGAAACTCTATAAGAAGGTTCTAAACGTGGCTGAAGCTCTCGAGGATGTCAAGAACGTTCTGGGAGAGAGTGTTGAGATGCTTCTGAGCAGGACAATAGAGGAAGAGCTGCCGCTCATTGATGTCACTGAAAACAGGCTCATCAGCGCTCAACTTCAGGGGAATTTTGACAAAGAAATAAACGAGATTGAGGAGAGGATAAGGGAAGTGAGGGCAAATTTATCCTCAGCATACCCGGTAGAGAACGAGAAAAACCTGAAATCCCTCATAGACAGGCTCGGGTTACCGTCGGAGCTGGACATTGCAGAAGTTCTCAGGGGGAGTTTCAGGCAGGCTCTTGAAAGAATAGAGGGAAAAGTAGCCATAATCTTCAGCGATGAGCCCGGTTACTGTTACGGTGGCATCGCTAGAGTTGACCTCGGGGGTTTTTCTGTCGAATTTCCCCTCTACATTGAGGAAGCATACGAGGGGGATGTTCTGAAGGTTAAAAGTGGTAAGATCGGACTTGGAGCGTTCCTCGAACTCTGTCGCGTTGCAGAAAGGGCCATAATCCCCGATGAGGCCTACGTTTCGAAAGGCTCTGAAATTCTCGAAGCGAGAAGGCTGGAGCCGAGCAGTGTCGGTGTTAGAGGGCTGGTCAGAGACCTGCTCAAGAGCATCAACCCAGAAGCCGGAATCATG
>QNUZ01000108.1 GCA_004347865.1 Archaeoglobi archaeon
AATTTCTATGTTCTGGAGTATTACTTCTAGGTTTTTCCTTGCTATCTCGCTCTCCTCAATCTCGTAAGCCCTCCTCAAAGCCTGAACGACATCTGAAGGTAGCTCTGTCTGAGCTCTAACAATTAACTCGGAAACCGCGTTCACGACATCTTCATAATCCATTTTTCTCCCTCCTGATGAAGCTTTCAAGTTCCTCCACCTTTGTTATATCCTTTCTTATATACCTGAAAATCCTCCTCCTGAGCTCGGTATTGGGAACGTTTCCATAGCTCAGCAGCGCTCTTGAAAGTCCTTTTTCAATCTCAAAGCCTTTTTTATCGTAATCTGTGAGTATTATAACCCTTTTCTCCTTTAGTCTCTCGGCAGTGTTTGAAAAACCTGAAAAAATCACTATTTCTCCTTCCACGCCGATTTCTCGCAAGGCTTTCAGATCCTTGGTCCCCTCAACGACTATCACCCAACCTTCTTTCGACAGTTCCCTCAAATCCTCTATTGCATCAAGTAGATCCTTTAATTCCTCCATATCTTATTCCTGGTTCGATCTGCAGGGTCAGATCGGCAATTACCCCCCTCTTCATCCCGCCCTTAACAACCGTGAAGGAATTGAAATCTAGGACTTTTATATCTCCCAAATCCTCCTCCCCCAAACTCTTGGCAATCTCCAGAACCTTCTTTTTGGCCGCATCGATCAAATCTTCGTCTTTGGGAATGCTGCCGATTCTGAAGGGGCATCTTTCTGGTACACCATTGTAGATAGCAATCCCCTTCTCCGTATCGTATCTTGCATGGAGCGTGAGGCTCACTTTGGAAACTGCAGCGCCGATTGCACAAACGGCCTCACTATGCTCGGGAACCACGTATTCAACACCCGCCCTCTTTGCAATATCCGGAATCAAAAATGGGGCAAGATATCCTGCCCCTACGATCTTTTCGCACTCCATGACCTTTATATTATCAGCAACCATTGATACAAAGTTGTCTACCACAGTTCTAGCGTCCAATTCTTTTCCCAGCTCTATTGAGCGCTTACTGTCCCCAATCTCATATCCTGCGCAGTTTAGAGCGTCAGTTAGGGTAAAAGTGCTACCGCCAAAAGCTGCTGGCGTTGCGCATTCTGGCTTCGGTCTTACTTCCTGGACAATTGAATTCCCTCCAAGAGGTATTGAAATTGAATCGACGCATCTTATCAAAGTCTTTTTTCCCGCTATTTCAAGACCGCTAACAAAGACAGGCTTTCCATCTTCAATTCTCACGAGGGTTGTTGATATACCGCCGATGTTCACAACGACGGCATTTTTCTCTCTTGTCAAATAAAGCGCTCCGAATGCAGACGCGACAGCCGTTGAACCAAAGAGTTCTGATGGAGTTTCTACAACTAGCTGGCTTGTAGAAATCGACCCGTCACCTTTAAGATAGTAAAAATCGCCAATTTTGCTTTTGATGTCTTCGGTTAGATCCCAGACTATTTCTTTAAGCTTTGCATTTATCACGGTAGTATTTATCCTAGCCGGATAGTTTAATCCTCCAACATAATAGCTTAATGCAATCCTTTTATCCTCGATCTTTTCTCTGACAATCCTTCTCACTTCTTCCTCGAGCGCTGGGTTTCTAACCGAGAACTTTGATGCAATTGCAACATTCTGAAACTTCTCTCTTTCGATAATCTTTCTCACTTCTGCTTCGTCGATTTTTTCGACCACGTCACCCCTGTGGTTCACGTAGCCCTTGAGAATAAAGCCGTATTTCGAATAATTTAGTCCTGGACCGGGAATTAGAAGAGTGAGAGTTTTCATTTCTTCGAACTTTGAAACTAGAAGGTTGATGGGCAACGATGTCGTCACAACAACTCTTTCTTTTCCTATATAGGGTTTTATCTCTTTTAAAAGGCTTTCAAGCCCCATTGTAGCGGGTTTTTTAAAGATCGTGATCTCTTCTGAAACCAAGACGGAGACTAGGTTGCAACCTCCGATATCGATACCTATCATCTAACCTATTACAACTAAAACGATATAAAAAATCTTTGAATTTTAGGCCTTGAGTAGCTTCTCAATTACTTCGATTTTTGCATCCGTTTTTATGCAATAACCGCAGTAGTGCGTTGTCGAAGCTTTGAAGCCCTGTGATTCCAACTTTTCAACAAAATCTTTTGTTGGAGGTGCCGATCTGCCCAATCTGCTGCAGATTTTCTGGATGTTGTAGGAGGTGGGAGAATCTATCTCTTTCAGAATCTTTATCAAGATCTTTTTCTGCTCTCCTTCTGCTTTACTTATCACTTTTTCTAGAAAAACTTCGTCTTTCAGCTCTCCAAGCCAGAGAGGTCCAAGAGCCAAATAGTCTGTTCCGCATCTGCATTTCCGTTCTGGAATCTCTCCAAGCTTTACAACTTCTTTTCGAAAGCATTTCGGGCAGTAAACCAGAAAACCAAGCTTTTCGAACATTTTCAGCGACAGGGAGGTCGATCTTTTCATCCGAAGGTGCACTCGGTAGTAGTGTTCTTTTGTCCATGCGATGACCGGCTCTATTTTTTTCTCGAACCTTGCAGAAATTCTTGCTATATACCCTAAGAGAACTCTTAGCCCCACTTCGTGAGGTGTATCTGTTTTGAAAACAACTGCAGAGTACTTCCTCATGCTTGCAGAATTTTTGCAACAGAGCGCTTCAAGATCTGTTGCAGTAACGCTCAAAAACTCTGCAGAAATGCACGCAGATTCTATGTAATTTGCCGGACTGCCGAAAGGGTCGATGTCGATGTGTCTGAAAGGGATTTCACGCATTAGCAGTGTTGCCTCACGGCAGTGAACTTCTGCTGAAAGTCCATTGAGCTGGAGATTTTTCTTTATAACTTCAACTGCTTTTGGATTTGCATCGTTAAAAACCACTTCTCGACCAGCTTCAAGCATGGCCCTTATTCCCCGGATCCCTGTGGCTGAAAAAGCATCTAGAACTGTATTTTTTTCCAACTCCGAATATATTAACATGTCCAGATCTCTGCAGAGCTTCATTCTCGGATTGTAGAATATTCCGTCGGTTGAAATCTTAGCTTTTCCCTCAACTATCATACCATCTCACAATCTCATCCTTGACTCGTTCCCTATTGCTTTCGTCTAGGATGTAGAGTCTGAATTCCCTCCTGATTTTATCCGCAAGAGGATGGTTTGCCTTGTAATGAACTGTAAAGAGAAGATCTTCATTATCCAAGATCTTCTGCACTAATGAAACGAACTTTTGACTTTTCAGTTCCATCGGCCCTACTTCGTCGATAATCACAAGTTTTCCGCTTAGGTCCAATTCTTCAAGGAACCTTTCAAATTCCTCAACCAAAACCTCGTATTTTCCAACCATTGTTTTCCCCTTTCCAACTTTTGCAAGCATAGCCTCTCTTCCGGTTGAAAGATCCACAAGCTTAAAACCCGTTCTAATCCCCTTAACCCTTTCCTCCTTTGTAATGAAGCCTTTGATATCGATTTTATCCTTTAGGGCATCGTAAACTCTCAAACATAGCGTGGTTTTTCCGATTCCCGGTCTGCCAGTTACCGCTATTCTCACCGCCATAGATTGCACATTAGGGATAAAAATTATACTGTGCCCTGAGGGAGCGAAGGGATCTTCATCGCTCGCACGTGCGTGGGCTCAATCCCGCGGCTGGTCAGGGCCCTCAGTTATCTTCATCGGTATCTGTAGTTAGTATTCGACAATTTAAGAAGCTTTTCTTATAACCGAAAACCTCGCCTTTCAGTGTAGGAGATGAGAAAAGTTTAAACAAATAGAAAGTCTGAATAGAATGTTCAAAGAGTAATTCAGGGATGTTTCCTTGCAGAAAGAAGTCCATGAATATAGCCATGTCTTAACGGGAGGCATGGGATGGGAGCTTGGCTTTTGAACCAGCAGATGAGGGGAAGGGTGTGAAGCCCTCTCTTAACGCCGGAAGCTCCTGGCTTCAGTCGTGGAGCAGCTCACCTTTACGGGCGCATTTTTTGGTGGCTAAAGGAAGCAGACATATTTGTTAAAATTTGTTCTGAAGATACTTTTATATATCCTGCTAATTTTTCATCTGAGGGTGACCTCTGACTGATAACGCTGCTAATCTTCATCATAACTTACGTACTTATAGCAATTCAGAATATAGGCAAGTTTAGCCTATCCCGTCCGGCAGCTTCAACGGTTGGAGCTGCTTTGATTCTGAGCTTGGGAATTCTAAGCTTCGAAGAGGCTATATCTGCCATAGATTTTCACACAATTGTCTTGCTTTTTGGAATGATGGTTCTCACAGCCTATCTTGGCCTTGCAGGATTCTTTGACTACTTGGCAATGCGTGTAATAACGGTCTCAGGAAACAGCAAAAGGCTGCTTTTGATTCTTATCCTGTCATCAGCTTTTCTCTCCGCACTTTTCGTAAATGACACGATCTGCGTCTTCATGACTCCTGTGGTGATCAAAATCGCTCTGGCCTCTAACATAAATCCAATTCCTCTGCTAATAGCCCTCGCAACTTCAGCAAACATAGGGAGTGCAGCGACGATCATAGGAAATCCCCAGAACATGTTGATCGGAATGAGCTCGAAGATGAGCTTTCTGGAGTTTGCAAAAAACATTGCGCCAATAAGTGCAATTTGTCTCATACCGAACTTCGTCATAATCTACCTGCTCTATCGCAGGGACTTCCAGAATTTTAAGGTCTCCAAGGCAGAAGTGCAGTTCGATAAAAGACTGGCTATAAAGACCCTCGCAGTGTTTATATTCGTCCTCTGCCTTTTCATTTCTGAAGTCTATCCGATCTCGATCTCTGCGCTGATTGGAGCTGCATTAATGTTCCTAATAGGCGGAATACCCCCAAAGAAGGCTTTGGAAAAGGTTGATGGCGGACTTCTGCTCTTTTTCTGCAACCTATTCGTAGTTATGCATGCTTTTGAAAGAGAATACGGTTATTACCTGGTTTCTGCACTCAGTCTCGAAAATACCCTTGCATCCTACTTAACTGCAAGCCTCATAACCGTGATCGGAAGCAACCTAGTCAGCAACGTCCCCTTCGTGATGATGGCTTTGCCTGTAGCGAAGCACGATGGTGATTTCTGGCTAATTCTAGCAATGGCCTCAACCTTTGCTGGGAATCTTACCCTACTGGGAAGCGTTGCAAACCTAATTGTTGCCGAAACTGCACACAGATACGGGATCAATCTGAGCTTTGGGGAATACCTGAAGGTTGGAGTCCCGCTTACATTCGTAACCGTTTTAATCGGGACTATCATGCTGTACTATCTATGATTGGCCCCGAACACGAGTTTTCGATAAACGACGAGAACTTCAGGGCCCTGCCTGTAAGCGATAAAATAATAAAAAAGATTGCTGGAAGGATCTACAATGAGGTCAAACTTGGAAAGATATTCGTTGGAAAGGAACTGCAAAAGCATGTAATAGAGCTAAGGGCCGACGAACCGTTTGAAACCCTCTCAGAATTCGAAGAAGTCATGCAGAGCGGTTTGGAAGAGCTGCTAAGCTACCTAGACAATTACAGGCTCCTTGGTTTGGGGATGCATCCGCTGCTAAAGCTCGAAGAGGCTCACGTCTGGGATCACAGGGACAGGCGCCTGTATGAAGCCTACGACCGAATTTTCAACATAAGACAACATGGCTGGCTGAACATTCAGAGCTTCCAGCTGAACATTTCTTTTAGCGATGAGCGGGAAGCGATAGAAATGCACAACAAGCTGCGCATTCTTTTGCCATACCTCACCGCAATCGCATCAGCTTCTCCTTTTTGCGAGGGTAAGATTTCCTTTGTGGACACAAGGGTTCACTACTACCGAATAAACCAAAAAGAGATTCCGCTAATTTGTAATGGCGTGATTCCTGAAAAAGTTAGCAGTTTTAGAGAGTACAAGGGAATTCTCAAAAGGATCTATGAGGAACTTGCTGAAAGGAACGCTTACGTGCTTTGCAGAGAATGGGTAAACTCGAGGGGAGCGATCTTCAGATTTTCAAGGAACTGTATCGAGATAAAGATCATGGACGAACAGGATTGCATTAAAAGCGATGTCGCTCTTTCTGCCTTCGTAAGAAGCATTTTAAGAGCAGATATTGAGGAAATTCCGAGAGATGAGCTTTTAAAGAAACTCGACTCTGCAATAGCCAAAGGGACCGCAGAATTGAAGAATGAGCTTAGAATTCTCTTTGATAAGGCCTGGGAAAACGCGGATGACGAGGAGAGAAGGTATCTTAAAATAGTAGCCGATAGAATCGAAAACGGGAGCCTTGGCGAGAGAATCATTTCGAGGATTAAAAACGGAGAGGATATCATTAAACTCTGCGAAAAGCTCTCTAATTGTCTTGAGAGAAATAAAGTTTTCTCGTAAATTGGCAGAAGTTTGATTTAGGCCTTTAGCTGAATTTCGGCTCTTTCTCTGATGTAATCCAACACTTCTGAGCTCGCCTTCTGAATCACCCAATCGACGAATCTCATTAGGAATTTCCGGCTGAGAGCAGGCATCTTTGCTAGATACTCTTCCGCAAGCTCTCTGAGCCATCTCATGTTGTGCTTCCAGCAGGAGAGCATGAGCATCCAGTGATATGGCTTCATATCTTCAGCCGAGAATCCCATTTCTGCCCTCATGGATCCGAGCGGAACAAAGAAAAGGGGCACAATCAGGCTCTTGTAGTTATTCAACCTGTCAATGAGTTCAACTGTCTTAGATATATCTTCTTCGGTTTCCTTAGGGAATCCAATTACGAGAGTTCCGCAGGGTACCCAACTGCTGTCCTTGCAGATTCCGAAAGCCTGCTCGACAACGTCGCACCACTCTTCAGGTCTGAAAGGTTTCACTTTCCCTGGCATGTACTCTCTTATAATCCTAGGGCTTCCAGTTTCAACACCTGTCTGACCTGCCAACCAGGGGTGCTCTCTGCTTGGAATCCCTAAGATATTAGATATCTCCTGTAGGAGTTCAGGAGAAGAGGCAACAGAGGCCAAGGCAAAATGGCTAACCCCAGCGCTATCTGCGATCTTTGCCGTTGATTCAAAAAGCTCCAAAACTGCGCTTTTGTTCACCCTAATTCCGTCCGCCTTATATCTTAGAACGTCCTCGGCGTGCAGGGTTACAAATTTGTTCCCTGCATTAACGTTAACTCTCACCTCTTCGAGTATATGCTCTATCGGCCTTGATCGCAACTTCCTCATCGTGGGCAAACAGAACCCGCAACCTCTCCCGCATCCTCTCGCAATCTCAACGATTCCTCCGATTGTAGCGCCTCTTATTATTGGCATTTCCTCAGGTTCAACAGCCTCGCCATAAACGACTTCTGGCACGTCTTCCCCTCTTAAAATTCTCTCAAAAAGGTCAGGAACAACCTTTTCGCCCTCTCCAATAACGACAACATCTATTCCAAGCTTTTTTCTTACTTCGCGATCTTCCAACTGCCAAGCCCCTGCCCCACCGACTACGATCTTTGCGTTATATCTCCTGAGCTTCGAGATCAGTTCTCTGAACTTCCAGACATTGTAGGATTCTTCCTTTACAAAACCCTTCGGGCCAGAAAAAGTGGTCGAAGCGGGTCCCATGCCGAGAGGGTCGTTCGAGGTTATGCCAATGATCTTGGTTTCAGGAGTTATGAACTTCTCTATTTTATCTGGAGGTACAACTGACACTGCATCCTCCCCAAACCGATTTATCAATGCAGCCTCTATTTTTCTTGTGCCGTAAGGAGCAAATTCTGCTACTCCGTTTTTAATTCTAACAGGAGGGCAGATGAACCTGAAAAAGAGAGCGGGCCTGAATAGGCTTTTCGGTGCACACGTCGTAAAGCCCAAAAATAAGGCTCCGTGATAGTTGCTAAATAGGCATCTTTCAGCGGTAAGCAACATTTTCGCCATACATACGTAGGAACTAAATACTTCATATATACCTTTCTTTGTGTTCTTATAAAAATGGGTGCCTAAAGCTTTAGCTCTGGGATGAATTGGCTAAGCTTAAATAGGCCAGTATTTGACGAAAGAAGAGACTAGAAACACCTCTAAAACATGCCACAGATGCGGGCATGTTGCCCGAGGCAGCGGAAGGGAGTTCAGATGCCCGAAATGCGGGCTGATCTACAACAGGGATTTGAACGCATGCATAAACATAGCCC
>QNUZ01000109.1 GCA_004347865.1 Archaeoglobi archaeon
ACCCCCAAAACGCTTTCGATAAACTGAGTAACATCTTTTCCCCTGAAAAGATCGGGCTTAAGGTTAATTCTATCTCTTTCCAACTCAAGAATCCTAGCTCCACGCAGAAACTTCTGGTAGGATTCAAACCTCGCCTTGGCCCTGTCGATTTTATCCCTCCTAATCACGTATCCTTTTTCAACCTCAAAAGTTTTCCAGTCAAAAGGCTTGCCCTCAAACGAAGCTATCAGATCTGGCTCAATGATCTCAAGCTTTGCGAGTTTATACTCTTTGGCCCCTCTCCCTTTAACCCATCCGGTCGTATCAACTATTTTTCTTCCATCAAGCCTCCTTAGCTCCTTCCATAGTCTTGCAACTCCTTGTAGACATTTTGCCTCTCTACCCTGAGGCGTAATGCTTCCAACGAAAAAGCCGTTGATCATCGAAACCTTACTCAGGCTTACGACGTCCTTAGCGAATCCGTAGCCCATTGCGCCTGGATTTGCTATATCTGCTTGGCCTATATCGAGATCGAGCACGTAGGCCCCGCCAACTTTGTTTGCAAGATAGGCGGCGAGAGTGCTTTTTCCACTGTCAACCCCTCCGTAAAGGAAGACGGTTTCCCAGTCCATTTTTGCAAGTTTTTTCCAGCTTTCTGGAATCGTTGATCCATCCAGAATTCTGAATTCGCCGTTTATCTCGATCTCGCAGTCTTCGATGCAGAATACGGGAACAAATTTTTCACATTCAAAAAAATTAAGCCTTGCTCCGAGTACCTCGCATTCGCCCTTTATGGAGGCAACTCCCTTTACGAGTACCGTTTTTCCTTTCGGAACTTTCATCATTCTTTCTGGGGAGCTTCTACCTCCTTTATAATGAATCCCATTACTTTGGGTACCGCGCTAACAGCGCTAATCCTCGTAAAGTTTTTGTCTCCCATCACTGCAACGCTGAAGCCATCATCAAAGTTTTCGAAATAATAGTACTCGAAATCCTTCTCGCTTTCGTTAAGTTCTGTGAAGAAATAGTTCTGTGTGAAGTGCACCCCCCAAACCTTCTCGTAGCGCTGAGAGGTGAAATTGTATCTGAATCCCTGGAAGAAGAAGTCCATTATGCTTTCGTTTGTCTGGTTTAATTTTACTATATCCCCGGTATGATTACCGTAGGTGAAGAAAGCAAATACATAAGTTTCATTAAGCCTTGAAAGATACCCACTGTATTCCGTTTTCCTGCCCTCATTCAAATTCTTGGCGGCTTCCATTACCAGCGGGTAATAGCCGATAACAAGCGGGGATATTTCGTTGAGCATAGCAACGCCGTACTTAGATACTTGCATGGTGTAGTTCCCGATGCTGTATTCAGTATCTTTTGCAAAGTAAACTTTAGAATCGTTCTCGTTTATGAAGTATATCGGGTAATATCCGTATTCGGCAAGAATAAACTCCTGTATCGAATTGGAATCGAATTGCACGATTCTTGTATTCAGGTAGCTAGAGCGGAGAGCATTGGTTGCTTCCGCTTCAGTAAAATTTACAAGCGGATCCTTTGAACCTAACTTTTTGTATAGGAGTTTGAGTTCTGTAATGTTGAAATAGTAAAACATTCCATTTTCGGGGACTAAATCGATGCAGTTCCTAATATTTTCGATTTTAACCTTGACCTCTCTTTTTTCGGGAGTCGATCTGGGGAACATGTACGCGAAAACCGAACCGAGCATGATGAACGCGAGGATTAGGGCCAATATTCTTGCAGATCTCTTCTCAAGTTTTCGAGCCATGAGTGCAGTTGAGGAGTGGAATATAAAATTTCTTCGTGGAAATCGAATGGTTATTGAAACTATTTGAAAAGCCACATTTTTATTCCAGATGCACTCGAGGCTTAAAGCTTTAAATACCCCAAGCACTGATGGGGTAGATGTACACTAGAAGCAGTTCAAATAAAGCCGAGGTAGCCTAGCTGGTTGGGGCGGCAGACTCATAATCTGCAGGTCGCGGGTTCAAATCCCGCCCTCGGCATATTGAATTTAGATTTAAATAAGTCCCCAGGAGGTTAGCCATCCAGTAAGGCCTCCATAAAGCAGTTGCGCTGCGAATGCAGCGATTATTATTGCCATGAATCTGCTTATAGCCCTTATTCCATTTATTCCTAAGATATCTGTTAGAACTTCGGAGTATCTGAGCAATAGATACGCTAGGAAAGCGACGATTAAAATGCTGACCAATAAATATAGCATCGGAACGGTCTTCGATAACACTATCACGGTAGTTATCGTTCCAGGACCAACGAGAAGTGGAGTAGCAATCGGAACTATTGCAATCTCCTCTCCGGCTTCTACTCCTTTTGTTCTCGGCAGTCCGCTTAGCATGTCTACTGCGAGGACCATTAAAAGGATCCCACCGCCGATCTGAAGACTGAAGACACTCACTCGGAAGAATTCAAGGATTAAACTCCCACCTACTGCCAGTGATAAGGTCAAAAATATTACGGTGAGGATCGAATGTCTTACCACTCTATGCCTTTTATCTGGATCCATACCTTGGGTTAAAGATAGAAAAGTCGGAATAACTCCAATAGGGTTCAGGATTGCAAATATCTGTCCTGAAATTGAGATAATTTGAAGTGTATCCATGATGTACCTCTTCCGATTTATGGGCATTGAGATTAAAAATGTTATGAGTTGCACCTCTTTTGCGTTGTCCAAAGCTTTTAGACTAGGAAATAGATTTTTAGATCCATGAGACACAGGGTGATTTCTGGCAGAATCTTGAAGTCTGTTTGAATCTAACTTGCAGGTTAATGAGATCTGCGGGATGGGACTTTGACTTAACGCATAAGCTCCCAATTTGAGGCCTTGGATAGCTAAACAACCAACGGGTTCAGAAGCTTTCAGAAAGTTTAATTATCGATTGGATAATTGCAGCTATGAAACATCTGATCTCCATTGCAGATCTTAGCAAACAAGAGATCCTAGAACTACTGGAGACGGCAGCTAGGCTTAAGGAGGATAGAAAAAAGGGAATTTTCCAAGAAAAGCTGAAGAACAAAACACTTGCAATGATTTTTGAGCTCCCATCGACAAGAACAAGGATTTCATTTGAGGTTGCAATGCTTGAACTCGGAGGTAACGCACTTTACCTGAACTGGAACGATCTTCAGCTTGGGAGAGGGGAGCCGATAAAGGATACTGCAAGAGTTATGAGCAGGTATGTTCACGGGATCATGATAAGGGCGAAGAAGCATAACACAGTCGAAGAATTGGCAAAATTCTCCTCGATACCGGTGATAAATGGTCTTAGTAATCTAGAGCATCCATGTCAAGTTCTCTCGGATCTCCTTACAATTTACGAGCATAAGGGGCTAAATGCAAGGATAACCTGGCTGGGAGATGGAAACAACGTTTGCAACTCTTTAATTTTGCTCTCAGCAATTCTGGGGCTTGAGATGGTAGTTTCATGCCCTGCAGGCTATGAACCGTCAGCGCTGTCAAAGGCCCTCGAGCTTGGAGGCAAAATAAAGCTTGAAAGGAATCCAAAGAAGGCTGTAGAGAATGCTGATGTTCTTTATACAGATGTTTGGGTATCTATGGGGCAAGAAGCTGAAAGAGAGGTGAGATTGAAAGCTTTCAGAGGCTATGAAATATCAAGAGAGCTTATGAAGTATGCTAAGGATGATGCAATAGTGATGCACTGCATGCCCGTGCACAGAGGGGAAGAGATCACAGACGATGTGATCGAGAGCAGAAATTCCGTTATCTATGATCAGGCAGAAAACAGACTGCATATGCAAAAGGCAATACTACTGAAGCTCTTGGGTTGAGAGAGGCTCAGATAGCGTAATACTCATCACTTATTCAGTGGCGGGAGTACTCATCATCGCAGGAAATAGTCATTCGATCTAGGATATAAACTTTTTATTCCTGACTAGATCCACTGACTTCCTCCCCGCCCTGAAGGGCCGAAGCTTTCAGGTGTGACATTAAAAAGTCTAAGACATTGAGCCCCTAATTTCCTTAACCTTTTCAACGATCTTGGGTAGTATTACACCGGCTTTTCCGTGGATAACGACGTCAAAGATGCTATCTGCAATTGTGCACTCGTCGTTAACGATTATCATCTTTGCCCCGTTGCTTTTCGCTATATAGGGGAGTTCTGCGGCTGGATAAACTACAAGACTGGAGCCAACGACAAGAAAAGCATCGGCTCTTCTTGACTCTTCTATTGCCTGATATAGCACCGTTGACGGTAAGGGCTCGCCAAAAAGAACGACTTTCGGTTTCACGTACCAACTTCCGCAGACTCTGCATCTGGGTATTTCGCTATTCTGTATGAGGTCGGTAAAATCCTCCCAAGTGTACTCCTCTCTGCAATCTAGGCATTTCAGTTTTTCTATGCTTCCGTGAAGCTCGTAAACCTTCCTGCTGCCTGCCCTTTGATGGAGCATGTCTATGTTCTGAGTAATAACTGCCTTAACGATTCCCATTTTTTCTAGTTCAGCTATAGCATAATGGGCTGGATTCGGTTCGGCAGAAGTTTTTTTCATTAATTCCATCGAGAACTCCCAAAAAGCTCTTGGGTTTCTTCTAAATCCTTGAATTGAAGCCACTTCTTCTGGATCGTATTTCTTCCACAGTCCGTCTTCTCCACGAAAAGTTGGGATTCCACTTTCAGCAGAAATTCCTGCTCCCGTGAAAACGACAGCGTATTTCGATTTTGCCAATATCTCCGCCGCGCGATTTATTTTTTCAATATCGCTGCTTTCAAGCATGAAAAATTGTTGATCTAACAAATTAAAATATTTTGCGCTGTTTTGGAATTAGCAAATGGAAATCTACTCTCAATCTATCCTAAAAGAAGATTTCAAGTTGCAAAAAAGGAAATTAGACGAAAGATTAATAATTTCTTCTGCAAAATTTTTCTGTGTCGGAGTGGGAAAAGTATTCTGGGAGCATCGAAAAGAGCAGGGAATACCACCATCGCTATCATCGGGCGGTAAACCATCCAATAAGGAGGGAGATCCTGAGGCTGATAGTAAAGGGAATGAATGAGGAGGATATAGCAAAGACGTTGAATTTGTCAAAATCAGACTTTGATTATCATCTCAAGGTTCTTATTGAAGGTTTTTGCGTCAAAAGGATTGAGGGAAAGCTTGTGGTAACTCAGGAGGGGATGGTTGTTGGGCACCTCTAGGCTCAGAATCGCTCTGGCTCAGCAAAAAATATCTCCTGAGAGGGAAGAGAATCTCATGAAGGGACTGAGCCTGATAAAGAGAGCCCTGCAAGTCAAAGCAGATCTCGTGATATTGCCAGAACTTTTTAATACTGGCTTTTACGAGCGCAGCTTGAAATCTGTTAAAGAGCTTAACGAAGAGCTTGAAGTAATTCTTAGGCTTTCAAGGGAAAGAGAAATAGTAATTGTCGCAGGGGTCGCTGAGAGAAGCGAGGGCTTTTACAATTCCGCTGTTGTTGTACACCGCGGTGAAATAATTGGAATTTACAGGAAAAACCTTCTTTTCCCATTGACAAGAGAAAAAGAGCTTTTTAAACCTGGAGACAAATTGGAGGTTTTTGATACACCCCTAGGCAAGCTGGGAATAATAATATGTTACGAGGTAAGGTTTCCGGAGCTTGCGAAGAGACTAATGAAAAAGGGTGCGGAGATAATTGCAGTGCCTGCTGAATTTCCAAAGCAAAGGATCGAGCACTGGAAAACCTTGCTGAGAGCAAGAGCAATAGAGAATCAGCTTTTTGTTGCAGGTGTTAACTGCGTTGGGGGAGATCTTGACTATGGTGGTAACTCGATGCTAATCGATCCTGAAGGCAGAATTCTGGCTGAAGGGGGAATTTATCAGGAAATACTTATGTGTGACATCGATCTAAATGAAGTGCAGAAAACGAGAGAGAAACTGCCTTTTCTGAAAGACTATGAGAGTCTTGATTCTTCGCCCTGCTGAGCTTCTTGAAGACACCTTGGCTACTTTCAGGAAAGCCGGAGTTGAAGCTTACGGCTGCCCGTTTGTCTCCTTATATTATGAGGAGTTTGAGGTTCCTGATCACGATTGTGCGATCGTTACAAGCCAGAATTCTGCAAGAGAAATCGTAAAAAGGAAGATTAGGCTGAATAGGATAATCGCAATAGGCAAAAAAACAGCAGAAATTCTCAAGAATGCCGGTTACGAAGTTTTAGTGCCAAGAAGATTTGAATCGAGTGCAATCGTTGAGGAGTTTAAGGATCTTTTGAAGGGGAAAAAAGTTGTTGCTATCAGAAGCGACCAAGGTGGTGATGAACTCCGAAAAATCTCGGAATTTGCGGATTACAGTGAAATCTTTGCGTATCGAATAGTGAAGCTGGATGGAGAAGAGCAGAAGAAGGAGATAGAGAAAGTAAAAGCAGGATTTTACGATGCGATTGTTTTCTCTAGCAGGATGATTGCTGAGAGCTTTTTAGAAAAATGCGACGAGGAATGCGTTAAGAGACTCAGGAATATGGTTCTAATAGCAATTGGTACCCCTACAGCGGAATTTCTTAAAAAGAAGGGGCTTTTGCCAGTCACCCCGGATGAATTTACTTTTGATGGAGTTTTAGGGTTAATCAAGGCACTAGAAGGTGCAGGTTCCCTACATTGACGTTTTTAAGATGCTTTTTTGCGGCTTTATAGCAACCAATCACCTGATCTCTTGGTGTTACGGGCAAATCTTTCAGCATATAGTCTGGATGGAATACTAATAGACTGTATGGGATCTTTTCGTCAACAGAAGCGATAAAGCTTGCGATACCTTCGATCTCCGCTTCATCAACATAGTACGGTACAAGCAAGGTCGTTGCAGACAGCACTTCTGGAAATCTTTTGCCTATAAGCTCAAAGTTCCTTTTTACCCTATCATTATCTCTTCCTGTCAGAAGGAGGTGAAGAGGTTTGCTCCAGGCCTTCAAATCAAATTTTACAGTACCGTCAGATTTAGAGCTCAGCTCTGCGGCTTTTAAAGCTAGAGCGGAATTTCCAGCGCCGTTCCATTCCCAGCAAATCATTAGGTCCTCTCTGAGCTCCAAAGCCTTTCTGCTGAATTTCAATGCAAAGGGTAGCTGTGGCTCTGGGGATCCTCCAAAGTGGCAGATGCATTTCACTCTTTCGTTCTTTGCCGCTTCGAGGAGTTCTTCAAGGTCAACAAAATACCTGTTAACATTTTTGTGGCTCCAGTTCTGGCAGAAAACGCAGTCGAAGTTGCAGCCATAGTAGAATACCGCTAAATTAGTTCCGATGAGCTTGCTGCCCTTGCAAAACCATGAATTGCAGCAGTTCGTTGGAAGAGGATCCTCGTAGTATGTTAGATTTCCGTAAAAGGGCCTTCCACACAGAGCAAAGCCTTTGCACTCATTTGCACATAGTTTGCAGTTTTTTACGGGTGCAGCAGGCTTAGAATGAATTTTATCTACCAATTCCATGGCTCTTTCTGACTTTGCGCACTCCGCACAGATGCCCAAAAATTTTGAAGGCGCACTTTTTCCGCAGAAAACACATTCCATAGTTAGATTTCGTTATAAGGCTTAAAGCTTTTGAATTTCATCCCTGCTAAGATTAATATACCACTCAAAAACTTCTTGCATGGATCTTTGGGAATTCATAAAGAAATACTATATTGACTCGATTGTTTACAAGGAAGGTTATAACGTCGTAAACACGCTTACTTGGGCAATAATACTTGTAATCGCAGTTTTTCTTGTCTATAAATTCCTTGAAAGCAGGTTCAAAATAGATAATAAATTTATCCTTTCTAACATTCCATACGTATTTCTCGGCTCCTCCGTCAGAGTGGTCGAAGACGCGGGTTTTCTCCAGCCCCCCATTTCGTATGTTTTCATGTCTCCATTTATATTCTTCCTGATCTTCTTTTTGGCTTTTCCAACCCTCCTGATCTCGCGCAGATTTTTGGGTGATGGGTATTACATTCCATACAGCTTTGTAGGTTTAGTATTTGCAATCTCCACTCTTGTGATGCTTTTTTTGAATTTAAACGTAAAGAATCCACTTGTCTTGCCTTACGGAATTCTTGCAGCCTTTATTCTTGCTGCAGCATTTTACCTCCTTCCAATCAAAACTCAAAATTTGCTCAGCGCATCTGTTATGTTTGCACA
>QNUZ01000011.1 GCA_004347865.1 Archaeoglobi archaeon
ATGCTGAGGTGAGCGTAGGGGTAGATGAGAAGGAAGTTTTGAGTCTTTTGCCTAAATTGGGAGTTGAAATGTTGAGGGGTTAGGATGAGGAAGTGCAGAGTTTATGTTAATGGTGCTCTCGTAGGATTTTGTGAAGACGGTCAGAAGCTTGCTGAAGAGATAAGAGAGCTGAGGAGAAAAGGAAAAGTTTCGAATCAGGTTAATGTAGCATACTTCGCTGACTCTAATGAAGTTAGGATAAATACGGATGCTGGAAGAGCGAGAAGACCTCTGATAGTTGTGAAGAATGGAAAACCTCTGGTAACGGAAAAGCACATAAAAAAGGTGGAAAACGGCGAAATGAGCTTTGAAGACCTTGTAAAGCAGGGACTTATAGAGTACATAGATGCTGAGGAGGAAGAGAACGCTCTTGTGGCAGTTTATGAGAAAGATCTGACACCTGAACACACGCATTTGGAGCTCGATCCATCGCTTATCGTGGGTATATGTGTTGGAAGCATCCCATATGCTGAACACAATGCATCCCCGAGAAATACAATGGGCGCTGCGATGATCAAGCAGGGTTTGGGGATTCCGTACTCGAATGTAGATTGGCGGACTGACACTCGCGGACATCTTTTGCAGTATCCCCAGATCCCGATTGTAACAACCGACACTCAGGCTAAGATGAACTACGACGATCGCCCTTCAGGACAGAACTTCGTAGTTGCGGTGCTCAGCTACGAGGGCTACAACATTGAAGATGCAGTGATTCTGAACAAAGGTAGCGTTGACAGAGGTATTGGAAGGAGCTTCTTCTTTAGAACATATGAAACCGAGGAAATGAGATATCCTGGGGGCCAGGAGGATAAGTTTGAAATTCCTGGAGCGGATGTTTCTGGATTTAGGGGCTCGGAGGATTATGCCCATCTCGACGAAGACGGACTCGTTCATCCTGAAACGGAAGTTAATCCGGATGATGTCTTGATTGGAAAAAGTTCTCCTCCAAGGTTCTTAGAGGAGCCAGAAGTAGGTATATCACCCCAGAAGAGAAGAGAAACTTCGATAACAATGCGGAGCAACGAAAAGGGAGTTGTAGATGCTGTGTTTTTGGTTCAGTCCGAGAGCGGATCAAAGCTCGCTAAGGTTAGAGTTAGGGATTTGAGAATTCCTGAGCTGGGAGACAAATTCGCCTCAAGACACGGTCAGAAAGGGGTCGTGGGACTCATTGTTCCTGAGGAAGACATGCCGTTTACCGAGTCTGGAATCATTCCGGACATGATTCTGAACCCGCACGCGATACCCTCGAGAATGACCGTCGGACATGTGCTGGAGATGATTGGGGGCAAAGTGGGATCTTTAGAGGCAAGGAGAGTTGACGGTACGATATTTTATGGAGAAAAGGAAAAAGATCTAAGAGAAGCGCTGAAAAGATACGGTTTCAGTCATACCGGAAAAGAGGTTATGTATGACGGGATCAGTGGTAAAAGGTTCCTTGCAGACATTTTTGTAGGCGTAATCTATTACCAGAAACTCTATCACATGGTTGCTGGAAAGATTCATGCGAGGAGCAGAGGACCCGTTCAGATTCTTACCAGACAACCTACAGAGGGTAGAGCCAGAAAAGGCGGCTTGAGATTTGGCGAGATGGAGAGAGATGTGCTTATTGGACATGGTGCTGCCCTACTTCTGAAGGACAGGTTGCTAGATGAATCTGACAAGGTTGATGTTTGGGTTTGCGGAAACTGCGGTCACGTGGCGATGTTCGACTACAAAAAGAATACAGCCTACTGCAATGTTTGTGATGACGACACGAATATTTTCAGGGTGGAGATGAGCTACGCATTCAAATTACTTCTCGACGAACTAAAGGCCATGATGATAGCTCCACGTTTGAAGCTTGGGGACAAGGCATGAGGTGGTTTTATGTATCCCAAGAGGATTTCTGCCATAAAGTTTGATGTTCTTTCTCCTCAGGAAATAAGAAGAATGAGTGTTACCAAACTTGTTACACCAGAGACTTACGATGATGACGGATTCCCCGTTGAGGGAGGTTTAATGGACACACGCCTTGGTGTTATCGACCCGGGACTGAAGTGTAAGACTTGTGGAGGAAAAGCTGGTGAATGTTCAGGGCATTTTGGACATATAGAACTTGCTGCCCCAGTAATTCATGTGGGATATGCAAAGATTATTGCAAGACTTTTGAGTGGTACATGCAGAGAGTGTGGAAGAATCTTGATTAAGGACGAAAGAAGGGACAAATTCATAAAAGAGATCGAGAGGTTGAAGTCTCTAGGCCAGAGTTATGAGGAAGTACTTAAAGAAGTATTTAGATTGACGAAGGCAGCAAAGAAATGCCCCCACTGTGGAAAAGAGCAGCTTGAGATCAAATTTGAGAAGCCAACTTCTTTCTACGAAATCATTGATCCGGAGAAAAAAGAGGAGGAAAAGCTGACCCCGAAGGATATAAGGGAGAGACTTGAAAGGATACCGAATGAGGATCTCCTTGCTTTTGGGTTAGATCCGAAGGCAGTGAGACCGGAGTGGTTTGTTTTAACGGTTCTTCCGGTTCCGCCTGTGACAGTTAGGCCATCAATAATTCTCGAAACTGGACAGAGAAGTGAGGACGATCTAACCCATAAGCTCGTGGACATAATAAGGATAAACCAGCGTTTTATCGAGAATAGGGAAGCAGGAGCACCCCAGCAAATCCTTGAGGATCTTTGGGAGCTTTTGCAGTATCACGTTACAACCTATCTCGACAATGAAGTAAGCGGAATTCCTCCTGCAAGGCACAGGAGTGGCAGGCCACTCAAGACGCTGGCTCAGCGATTGAAGGGGAAGGATGGCAGGTTCAGAGGTTCGTTGTCTGGAAAGAGAGTTAATTTCTCAGCGAGAACAGTTATAAGTCCAGATCCATGCATAAGCATAAGTGAGGTTGGGGTTCCGGAAGAAATAGCAAAAGAGCTGACGGTCCCAATCTTCGTTACTCAGAACAACCTCGAGTTTGCTAGGCGGGTTATTCTGAGGAAGGATCATCCCAGAGCAAGTTACGTGGTTAGGGCAGACGGTAAGAAGATAAGGGTAATAGACACCAATAGAGAAGAGCTAGCCGAGAAACTTGAGCCTGGCTGGATTGTAGAGAGGGAGCTGACGGACGGAGACATAGTCCTATTTAACAGGCAACCTTCTTTGCATAGAATGAGCATAATGGCGCATTACGTTAGAGTTTTGCCTTACAAGACCTTCCGTTTGAACCCCGCAGTATGCCCGCCATATAATGCGGATTTTGACGGAGATGAAATGAACCTGCACGTTCCGCAAAGTCTCGAAGCACAGACTGAGGCGAAAATGCTCATGGCAGTACAGGAACATATTCTTTCGCCGAGGTTTGGAGGTCCGATCATTGGGGGAATCCATGACCATGTCACGGGTCTTTATCTGCTGACTAGGGGTGAAAAGAAATTCACAAAAGAGGAGGCATTGGAATTTCTCAGGGCAGTAGATGTATCCGAGATTCCAGCGAAGGATGTGTACACTGGGAAGGAAATTTTCAGCTTCATTCTTCCAAAAATATCCATAAAGTTCAAAGCAGAGGTCTGTCAGGGATGTGATGCCTGCAAGGAGGAAAATTGCGAACATGATGCCTACGTTGTAATAGAGAATGGTGTACTCTTAAAAGGAACGATAGATGAGAAGGCGGTTGGGGCTTTTAAGGGCATCCTAATTGATGAAATCATGCGGAAGTTCGGGGCCCAGACTGCGAGGAAGTTCATAGATGATATGACTAGGCTTGCAATAGGGGTCATCAGCAGGCTCGGTTTCACAATTGGTATCGATGACGAGGACATACCAATTGAAGCCGTGCAGCAAATAGAGGAGACAATTGCAGAGGCGGAGAGGAGGGTAGAAGAGCTTATAAGGGCCTATCATGAGGGAAATTTGGAGCCGATGCCGGGCAGAAGCATTGAAGAAACCCTTGAAATGAGAATCATGCAAGAGTTGGGCAGAGCAAGAGACCGCGCAGGAAAAATTGCTGGTAGATATCTTGGAATGGACAACTCTGCTGTAATAATGGCTGTTAGTGGGGCTAGGGGAAGCATGCTGAATCTAACGCAAATGGCAGCCTGCATCGGACAGCAATCGGTTCGAGGCGAAAGGCTTACAAGAGGCTATGCTTATACACACAGAACAACAAGTCATTTCAAACCCAATGATCTTGGAGCGAGGGCCAGAGGATTCGTTAGAAGCAGTTATAAGTCAGGGTTATCCCCGGTCGAGTTCTTCTTCCACGCTGCGGGAGGTAGGGAGGGTCTTGTAGACACAGCTGTAAGAACTTCCCAGTCGGGTTATTTGCAGAGAAGGATGATAAACGCGCTGCAGGATCTGAAGGTGGAGTACGACGGAACGGTCAGAGAGCAAACTTCAGGCGTGATAGTGCAGTTCAAGTACGGTGAAGATGGTGTCGACCCGATGAAGAGCTTTCGTGGAAAGTCGGTAGACGTGAAGAGAATAGTCAGGGAGGTTTTGGGGGAGGTGAGAGAATGAGCTACGAGCAGCTTCTTGAGCAGTATCCGTTTCCTCAATCTATTAAAGAAGAAATTAAGGAAGAATTGGAGAAACTGAAGGTTAAAAAGAACGTTGCAAAGAAGATAATCGAGAGATGCTATCAAGCCTATCTTGCAAACCTCATCGAGCCGGGCGAAGCGGTCGGAATTGTCGCCGCCCAGTCAGTAGGAGAACCGGGAACACAGATGACAATGAGAACATTCCATTACGCTGGAGTTGCAGAACTGAACGTTACTCTGGGTTTGCCGAGGTTGATCGAGATTCTGGACGTCAGAAAGAATCCTTCAACTCCAATGATGACGATCTATCTTGAGAAAGAAATTGCAAAGGACAGAGAAAAGGCTAGAGAAGTTGCGAACAAAATTGAGGCAACCTATCTTAGGGATCTGGCAGACATTGAAGTCGATCTTAGGGAAATGAAGATTTTAATAAAACCTGATGAAGAAGCGCTAAGAAGAAAAGGCTTGTCTTTGGATGAGCTCAAAGATAAGATCGATAAAAGCATAAAAGATGATTTTGAGCAAGAAGGAGAATTTTTGGTTGTTAAGATCAGAGAACAATCTTACAAGCACTTAATGGATGTGTTTGAAAAGCTGAGAGATATGGTAGTGATGGGGATAAAGGAAATAAAGAGGGTCATAATAAGAAAGGAAGGCGAAGAATACGTTCTTTACACAGAAGGTTCGAGTCTCAAAAAGGTGATGAAAGTCAAAGGCGTAGACTTTTCCAGAACCCTGACAAATGATATCTACGAGATATATGAGGTTCTCGGAATTGAGGCAGCTCGGAGCGCAATCATAAGAGAGGCCCTAAGTACACTGGAAGAGCAGGGTTTAGAAGTTGACGTCCGTCATATAATGCTCTTGGCAGACGTTATGACTGCCGACGGAGAGTTGAGACAAATTGGTAGGCACGGTGTTGCAGGAGAAAAGCAGAGCATTCTCGCAAGAGCAGCGTTTGAGATGACGGTCAACAATCTACTCGAAGCCGCAATGAGAGGTGAAATAGATTATTTGAGGGGAATAACGGAGAATATAATAATTGGGCAGCCTATAAGGCTTGGAACTGGAGATGTTGAGCTTATAGCAAAATTAGGGGGGATGAAGAAATGAGCGATGTTGAGTCTGTTATAATGAAAGCTTTAAAGAGCGGGAAATATTATATTGGAAGTAGAAGAACCATTAAAGCCCTGAAAAGAGGGGAAGTAAGGGCTGTAGTTGTCTCCAAGAACTGCCCAGAGGAAATTTTACAGAAAATTAAGGGATTCAACGTTCCAGTGCTAGTATTCGATGGTACAAACATGCAGCTCGGAGAATTTTGCAGAAAACCATTTAGTATAGCTTCGATGGCTATAACAGGAGATATAGAGTGATCGCTATGGAAATGAAGTTGTCTTCGGAAGAAATAAGGTATCTAACTCTTTTTGAGAATTTGACGGGCGCTAGCGTTAAGGACTGTGTGGTTTATGATGACAAGGTGATTTTCATTGTGAAAAAGGGGGACATGGGATTGGCGATTGGGAAAGGAGGAATCAATGTTGACAGAGCTCGTGAGCTGATAGGAAAGAGAATAGAAATCATAGAGCACTCTGACGATCCTGCTGAGTTCATATCTAACATATTTAAGCCGATTAAGGTGAGCGTTAAGCTCCTTGACAAAGGGAACTCAAAAACGGCCCAGATCTCGGTGCCACCAGATCTGAAAGGAATTGTCATTGGTAAAGGTGGCAAAAACATTAATAAAGCGAAAGAATTAGCTAAAAGGCATCACAACATTGAAGATATAGTGGTAAGGTGATGATATGGGCTATGGATTGTTTGCAGCGAGAAAGATAATTCAAGTTAAGAAGAAGTTCAGGTGGAGCCAGAAAAAGTATGTCAGGAGAGCCCTAGGTCTAGCGGAGAAGGCTGATCCATTAGAAGGAGCCCCAATGGCTCGCGGTATAGTATTGGAGAAGATTGGAATAGAAGCAAGACAGCCAAATTCAGGAATAAGAAAGGCTGTTAGGGTTCAATTGATAAAGAACGGCAGGCAGATTACGGCATTCACACCCGGAGATGGTGCCATAAACTTCATTGACGAGCACGACGAGGTGATCGTCGAAAAGATCGGCGGAAGAATGGGTAGAAGTATGGGCGACATACCCGGTGTGAGGTACAAGGTCATAAAGGTGAATGAGACAAGTCTAAAAGAGCTTGTGAGAGGTAGAAAGGAGAAGAAGATGAGGTGAAGTATGCCTTACGGCTTCAGCGAGGAGGATCTACTGGTATTTGGAAAGTACAGCGTCAAGGACGTCGAAATCAAGGATCCTGCTTTAAAAAGCTATATATGTTTAACCCCCACCTACACCTTGCACACTCACGGAAGGCATTTTGATCCGTTTGCAAAGGAGAAGGTTTTCATCGTGGAGAGATTGATAAACAAGGTAATGCGGAAGGAGAGAAACACGGGAAAGAAGATGAGCGCTTACAACATAGTCAGAGAAGCTTTTGAGATCATAGAAAAAAAGACCAAAAAGAACCCGATCCAGGTTCTCGTTGACGCCATCGTTAACGCTGGGCCTAGGGAAGAGGTTGTGAGAATTAAATACGGTGGAATTGCAGTTCCAAAGGCAGTAGATACCTCTAGCCTTAGAAGGGTTGACGTTGCCCTTCGGAATATAGTTGAAGGAGCCAGGAGAACCGCTTTTAAGTCGAAAAAGAGCATAGCTTACTGTCTGGCTGACGAAATCATAGCCGCTGCAAATAACGATACGAAGAGTTTTGCAGTTTCTAAGAAAGAAGAAGTTGAAAGAGTAGCGAAGTCTGCAAGGTGATGAAATGGCTACTAGAGCTAAGAAATTCGTCGAAAGGATAGAAGAGCTAATGTGGAAGCCTGAGAAGATAAGGAACATGGGTATCGCTGCACATATAGACCACGGTAAAACAACGCTGAGCGATTGCCTTCTCGCTGGCGCAGGAATAATAAGCGATGAACTTGCTGGGCAGCAGCTTTATCTGGACTTTGATGAGCAGGAAAAGGAGAGAGGGATCACGATAAATGCCGCGAACGTGTCAATGGTTCACGAATACAACGGGGAAGATTATCTGATAAACCTTATCGACACCCCAGGCCATGTGGACTTTGGTGGAGAAGTTACCAGAGCGATGAGGGCCGTAGATGGGGTGATCATTGTTGTAGACGCAGTAGAAGGTGTGATGCCTCAAACAGAAACGGTTGTCAGGCAGGCTTTGAAAGAAGGCGTCAGGCCTGTGCTTTTTATTAACAAAATAGACAGGTTAATCAAGGAACTTCAGCTAACCCCTCAGCAGATGCAGGAGAGGCTTATAAAGGTGATAAACGACGTGAACAAGCTGTTAAAATCGTTAAAGCCCGATAAGTTCAATGAATGGAGGATCGAGGTCGCAAAGGGCAATGTAGCTTTTGGTTCAGCTTTGCAGAAGTGGGGAGTTAGTGTTAAATCCCAGAAAGACACGGGAATTGGATTCAAGGAGGTTTACGAGTACCTTAAGAGGGGAGAGGCAAAGGAGCTTCACAAGAAAACTCCACTTCATACCGTGATCCTGGACATGGTTGTGAGACATCTGCCAAATCCCATCGAGGCGCAAAAGGAAAGGATCAAGCTCATCTGGAAGGGAGACTTGAACAGTGAAGTTGGAAGGGCAATGGTGAATTGCGATCCGAAGGGTCCTGTGGTAATGATGGTTACAAAGATCGTCGTCGATCCGCAGGCAGGAGAAGTTGCAGTTGGGAGACTTTTCAGCGGAACGGTAAGGCCCGGAACTGAGCTTTTCATCGTCGACAGAAGAGCAAAGAACAGAGTTCAGACCACTGGGCTTTATATGGGTCCAAGGCGTGTTGAGGTTGATGAAATTCCTGCGGGCAACATCGTTGCGCTTGTGGGGCTAAAGGATGCGATTTCCGGATCCACTTGCTCAGAAGTAGAGAAAATCGAACCCTTCGAGTCTTTAAAGCACTACAGCGAGCCGGTCGTAACCATGGCCATTGAGGCGAAGAATCCGAGGGATCTGCCAAAGCTCGTTGAAGTTTTAAGAAAGCTCGTGAAAGAAGATCCAACTTTGCAGATCACGCTTAACGAGGAGACAGGAGAGCATTTGCTGAGCGGTATGGGAGAGCTACACTTAGAAGTCAAGGTTGAAAAGATCAGGAGAGAGTACAATTTGGAAGTTATAACTTCTCCCCCAATAGTCGTTTTCAGAGAGACTGTAACAAGTACGTCTCCAGCAGTTGAGGGGAAGTCGCCTAACAAGCACAACCGCTTCTACATAGTTGTAGAGCCTTTGCCGGAAGAAGTCTCTAGGAAATTCAAGGAGGGAGAGGTCGATTTCAAGATGGACAAGAAGGAACGCAGAAAGAAGCTCGAAGAAGCGGGACTTACGGGAGAAGAAGCTGCGGGAGCGGTAGAGTATTTTGAAGGAAATCTCTTCTGCGATGTCACAAAGGGTATCCAGTATCTAAACGAGACAATGGAACTGATCCTCGAGGGCTTCAGGGAAGCGATGAGAACGGGTCCTTTGGCAAGGGAACCCTGCATGGGAATTAAGGTGAAGCTGGTTGACTGCAAGCTTCATGAGGATGCAGTTCATAGGGGACCGGCGCAGGTTATTCCTGCGGTGAGATCTGCCATATTTGCTGCAATTCTGCAGGCAAATGCAACTCTGCTTGAGCCTTACCAGAAAGTTTACATTATGGTTCCGCAGACAATGGTTGGGAATGTCACGAGAGAGATTCAGGGAAGGCGTGGCCAGATACTGGACATAAAAATCGAAGGGGACACTGCAACGCTAGTGGCTAAAGCGCCTGTTAAAGAGATGTTTGGATTCGCTGGTGCAATAAGATCTGCAACCTCCGGGAAGGCCATATGGAGTACTGAACACGCGGGCTTCGAGAAAGTGCCACCGAGCCTTCTGGAAGAATTTGTAATGGAGGTCAGAAAGAGAAAGGGTTTAAAGCTGGAAATCCCGAGGCCGGAGGAGTTTCTGGCTTGAGGGATCTAAACGAGAAAGAACATAAAGTACTTAGAAAAGCATTAAAATTTTTCAACTCTTTAGGTTTTCTTGAGAATTTTAGGATTTTAGCCGTAGAAAAAGACGTTTTTGCTGTTTCCAGAGAACTTTACGAATTTCTGAAGAAGAGGGAGATCAAATGCCTTGCTGGTGTGAAGGTAGGTGAGATTGGCAAAAGGCTAAGGTTAACGCTTGAGGGATCTTTTTGGCTAATGAAAAACGAAAAGAAGAAGGTTTGGGTAAATGAGCACGGAGAAATGCTTTTTCTTTATGGGAGAGATATTTTTTCTGGTTCAGTAATCAAAGCAGGGGATTTTGAGCAGAACGAAATTGTTTTCGTCTGCAATAGCTTCGGTGACATAATCGGGTTAGGAAAGAGCAGGTTTAATTCTGCAGATTTTGAAAAAATACCCAGGGATAGAGTAGTGATCGAGAATCTTGTTGATAGAGGGGCCTATCTCAGGCATGAGAAATTATATGAAGCTTTCTAAAAAATTGTAAAAAATTGTTGAAAATTCATTTTAGTTTTTTGATGAGCTCGTCCACAGGAATTGCGGGCATTGTCACAGTTCTTATCGTCCCCCTGCTTGCAAGCTCTAGCATCGCTTTTGCAACCGTCAAGTCGTCGTTAGCCTCCACTATATTAACGAAATCGTATTCACCCAAAACGGCGTATTGCTCTATAACCTTCAATCCCATCTTTTCTAGTTCCTGGTTCACCTCTTTTAACCGCTGAGGTCTTTCTTTTAGAGTCTTCGCCCCCTCGTCTGTCAGTCTAGAGAGCACAACATACCGCATTTTTTCACCCGATTAAATGTTTAGTATTGTCTGGTATAAAAACCTTCGCTCTATCCTAAAAGAAAGCTCAATTTTTTCGGGGCTTTGTATGGACAAGTATTCCTTCTCCGAGTCTTTCAAACGAAACTATCTCCATTCTTACCGGCAATTCAAAAGATCGACCATCGCAAATCGTGGGCGAATTCGATCCCCCAATAATTATCGGGGCGTAATAAATAAACATCTCATCAACCAGTCCCTCTCTAAGCAGCGAGGAAATCAAAGTGCCCCCACCTTCAACCATCAGTCTTCTAACACCTTGATCGTATAGGAAATTGAGAAGAGAGTTTAGATCAACCTTTTCCTCGCCAAGAACAACTATCTGAGCTTTTTTAGCAATTCTCTCTAAACTCTCCCTTTTAGCGAGCTTAGAAACCGCAACGATAACCTTACCATCGAAAACTTGGGCATCATCGGGAATTCTGCACTTGCTATCCACAACAACTTTCAGGGGGTTCTCGGTCCTCCCCTCTCTGAGTCTTCTCTCTCTCAGCTCTTTGCTCTTAACGTTCAGTTTCGGATTGTCAGCTAATATTGTGCCTACACCAACCATTATCGCATCCGCAGAAGCGCGGAGCTCATCGACCCTCTCTAAATCTTCTCTGCAAGAGATTCTGAGCTGTCTTCTTTTTTCATCGCTTATTTTTCCATCCAAACTCGACGCAATGTTGACGAAAACATAGGGTCGCATACTAACCCTCGATCTTTGAAACCTCCAGTACTTCTAGGGGGATATTTGGCATTCTTTTTCCGATCTCGGATCTGGCAATCCTTATGGCGTGTTCTTCGCTTTTAGCATTGAAGACTTTCATTTCGAAGATCAGTCCAACCAAGGCCGTTTTGGATATTAGTAGTGCAGATTTGAAGGCTTCTCCACACTTCGGGCACTCTAAACTGCCAACATCAACTCGAACGAAGCTTAAGTCGGGATTCAACTTTTTACCTGCTTCCGCAATTGCTATGTTTATAGCATCCTCGACACTTTTGGCCTTTTTCACTATCCATCCTGCTTGAAGCACTACGTTAAAGTTTGGCATCTTGATAGAATTTCGGATCTAGGAATATAATTTTCTCTGTCTTTGGAAGCTCTCAGCTTTATTCGTGGAGTAGCTCACTTTCAGTCTTTCTTGCCACGACCCTTTAAAGCTGGGAGATATTCTCGGTCGAAGAACTTTTTCCAGTCAAATCTCAGCAGGAAGATTGTGAGTACTAGGGTTGCCAAAAAGAAAATTGCAAAACTGACTTCAAAGCTGTGAGTGAAAAGCTCAATCACATCCATGGCCACCTTTCCTGCTGCCAATGTATATGCCGTAATTACCAATTTTCCGCAAAAAACAGCTATGAAGTAGTGGTACAGTCTGAACTGCGCCAATCCAAGGGGGATATACAGAACGTCGTCTGGAAGGGGAGATGCCGCAAAGAGGAAGATTGCAAAAACACCCCATTTTCTGAATACTCTCTGGAAAAAGAAAAGGTTCTCTTTGCTTTTTTCGGAAAGCGTATAGCCGATACTTCTGCCAAGAAAGTAGATGACAACCTTCCCAAGAGAGGCCCCCAGCGCTGAAACGATTATGACCATATAAAATTCCCATCTATCAAGAAATGGACTCAAAAGTGCGAGAACGTTAAGGTAGGGCAGCCCGACAAACGGAATTGAATTTGCTATTAGAGATAAGAGAAATATACCAACCAAGCGGTACTCTAAAAGTTCCTCTACAATCGGTTCTATCATCTACATCCTCTCAATAGCCTGAATGCCCATCAGTTCGAGGCCTATCCTTAGAACCTTGCTCACGGCAGCTACGATTGCGATTCTGTTCTTCTTTATTTCTCCCTCAGCCTTCAAAACAGGGTAATCTCTGTAAAATTCGTTGAATTTGGATGCCAGATGCAGCATGTACTCTGCGAATATGTTTGGTCTCGCTTCATTCACGACCTTGTAGATATAGTAGGGCATCTTCGCAAGTATAATGACAAGATCCCTTTCCGTTTTCTCGCAAAGCTCCGGCGAGAATTCTACCTCCTCATCACATTTTCTCATTATGCTGCACGCTCTTGAGTATGTGTACTGGATATAGCTTGCTGTTTGTCGCTCGAAGTCAAGTGCCTTGTTCATATCAAAAACCATGGGCTTTTCAGGAGCCACCTTAAGGAAGTCGAACCTTATAGCCCCTATTGCAACGGCTTCAGATATCTTATCAATCTCTTCTTCCGAGAAACCCCTGTTGACAATGATCTTCTTCGCCTCCTCCTTTACTTTCTCTATCAGTTCGTCGGCAGAAATGAACTTACCTCTCCTGGTGCTCATTCTACCTTCAGGTAGGGAAACGAATTCAAAGAAAACAATTTCTGGTTTCTTTATCCCCAGAATATCCAAAAGCTTCAGAAGTTGGGCACCGTAGAGCTTGTGATCGGCCCCCCATACGTTTATTATTCTCTCGAATTTCTCGCTCTTCCAGAGGTGATAAGCCAGATCCCTGGTGACATAAAGGGACGTGCCGTTCTCCCTTTTTATGACGACCTCTTTGTCAAAACCCTCAAGCTCTATGATCCAGGCCCTCTCCTTCTTTATCAGACCCTTGGATTCGAGGAACCCTAGGATCTTGTCGACATATCCGTTTTTGATAAAATCGCTTTCCCATACAAACTCGTCGTGGTTGACGTTAATTCTTTCCATTGTGGCTTTTATCCCAGCCATTGCTTTTTCTATTGCCTCTTTAAATTTCCTTTCAGTCTCTCTGTCAAAATTTTCGTATTTCAGCATCAACTCCTCCACTTCTTTCTCCAGTTCCGGATTACTTTCAAGCAGTCTATTTGCAGAAATGTATGCTTCGGCAATTGCATGATCCGGTTTTTTGTCTTTTAGTCCGAATCTTTCGACCCCCAGTACAGTTATTGCCATCTGTCTTCCCATGTCGTTTATGTAGTAATGGGTCGTAACATCGAAACCCGCCTTCCTGAAAATCCGTGCCAACGTATCTCCGATGACAGAATTTCTGATGTGACCGATGTGCAGAGGCCCGTCTGGATTTGCCGATGTGTGCTCTATTAGTACTTTACCGCTTGCTCCGATCGATCCATAGTTTTCATCTTTAAGAATGACCTCTATAGTATCCTCCAAAAATTCATAATTTGCAAAGAAGTTTATATATCCGTTTACACTTTCAGCGCCTCCTATGTATCCTCTAGGCGTAATTTTGGCTACGATCTCATCTGCAACCTCCTGAGGGCTTACTTTTCTTTCTTTGGCTATCTTAAAAGCAATTGTTGTCGTTAGGTCTGCATGTTCGCTTTCCTTTATATATTTTTCATCTCCGTGTTCTCCGAGTGTTTTGATCACATCTTTTATGAGATTGAGGAACATGCTCAAAGTTAGAGTTGGGGTTTAAATATTTCACCAGAGGAGAGATTTTATATACCCGTTCGAGGGATAGAGATTATGCCAAAGGTCTCGCGCACAAAAGAGAGGACACCACCACTCATGTCCTCAGCAGGAATAATGAGGTATTTTGAGGAGGAAAAGGCAAAGGTAAAGATAAGTCCAAAGGCCGTGATGCTCGCCGGTATTTTGACGTTTGTTCTTGTTATGGTCCTAAACGCATACTACGGTCTTTGGCCTAGGGCGTAATTTTTAATTTAAGAGACCTATCTAAAATTTTTATTCTGCAACTCTGAATTTAATGGAAATTTAAAAATGAAATAAAAAATAGACTCTATACGTATGGATTCTCAATTATTGCAGTCCCTCCTTGTCCTCCACCGCCACAGAGGGTTGCGACTCCGTATTTTGCACCCTCGATGTTTAGGATTCTTGCTAGTGTTCCAGTGAGCCTTATTCCGCTCGCTGCAAGCGGATGTCCGATGGCTATTGCTCCTCCCTTTATGTTTACCTTTTCAGGATCGAGTTTTAACATCTTGATTGCAAAGAGCGTGACTACTGAGAAAGCCTCGTTTATCTCCCAGTAGTCTATGTCCTTAACCTCGAGTTTTGCGTATTTCAAGGCCTTCTGCGTTGCCGGAACGGGACCTTCGCCCATCACGCTGGGATCAACACCTGCCCAGCCCAAGGAGACTATTTTTGCCATTGGTTCCAAACCGTATTCTTTCATTTTCTTCTTGTTCATCAGCATGATTGCGGTAGCTCCAGCGTTCAGTGGCGAAGAATTGCCGGCTGTAATAACTCCATCCGGTTTAAAGGCTGGTGGAAGCCTTTCAACTGCTTCTAGTGTTGTATCTGGTCTGATAGACTGATCTGTGTTGATCAATTTCTTGCTACCGTCAGATTGCTCGACTTCAATCGGCAGAATCTCTCCTTTTCTCTTTGTCGGATAGCCTTCTCCATTCAGGAAGTAACCCTCTTTCAAAGCCTTTGCTGCGAGCTTGTGGCTCCTCACACCCCATTCGTCAAGATCTCTCTTTGTCCATCCGAGCTTGTCTTTCCACTTTGCAAAAAGCTTCTCTGCAGTTAGACCCATGCTGACGGCAGTCATCAAGTCGTATCTGTCAATCAGATCCTGTCTGCTTAACAGTGATGGTGAGATACCCATGTGGGGGTTTAGATCCGGCTGCATCGGGAGATGAGTCATGTGTTCAATGCCACAGGCAATTGTTATGTCGCTAAATCCCAGCATGATCTCCATTGCGCACTGGTGCATTGCGGACATTCCAGAAATGCAGACTCTTTCGGTGCCCTGAGCTGGTACTTCTATTGGTAGCTCGGCGAGCATGTGGACCATTCTGCCTCCGAACAGCCAGCTCTCTCCCATCTGCATTGTGCACCCTGTGATTAGATCTCCTATCTCTCTTGGATCTATCCCCGTTCTGTTTACCATTTCCTTGACCAGCATGGCAGCGACTGCTGGCATGTCAATCTTGTTGAAGACATCCTTTTCGGGCTCTCTTGGACGGGATCTCGAGAAGGCGGATCGCAGGTAATCCACAATATAGACCTCTTCCATTTTTATCACCCAAAAAATAAGATTACATGAGAGGATGCTTTCTTATCTGGCTAAGCTTTGACGGCACCCTGCCCAACAGGGATCTTGCAATTATCTCAAGCTCTATTTCTCTAGTTCCTTCGTATATCTCGAGAATTCTGACGTCTCTGTACATTCTCGAAATAGCCTGTTCTCCCATGTATCCGTAACCTCCATGGATCTGCAGGGCTTCGTTGACGATCTCATTTGCGGCGTGTGCGCAGTAGTACTTAGCCATTGCGGTAACTCCAGGATCAGGCATTCCCTGCTTGTCTTGGAGATATGCCGCCTGATATGCAAGCAGCCTCGCGCACTCGAGCTTTACCCTCATTTTTGCGAGCTTGTCCTGTGTGACCTGGAAGTCGATCAGCTTCTGTTCGAAGAGTTCCCTGTTCTTTGCGTAATTGAAGGCTAGCTCAAAGGCACCCTGAGCAAGACCTACTGCCTGGAAAGCTACCGGGATACGAGTAACGTTGAAGAACATCATGGTCTGGTAGAATCCATTTCCTTCCTCTCCAATCAGGTTTTCTTTTGGAACTCTAACGTTCTTGAATACTACCTCGGCGGTATCGCTTGCCCTTATGCCAAGTTTGTTGTGCAGTTTCTTTGCTTCAAGTCCGGGTGTTCCTTTTTCCACTATGAAGACGCTCATTCCGTGGTGCCTCTTCTTTGGGTTAGGGTCGGTTCTAGCAAGTACTATATAGTAATCTGCAATCGTTCCGTTGGTTATGAACATCTTTGTACCATTAATCACGTATTCGTCTCCTACCTTATCAGCTCTTGTCTTTATTCCCGCAACATCGCTTCCGGCCTGTGGTTCCGTATAGCAGGCGCAGCAGATCTTCTTTCCTTTTGCAAGTGGGGGCAAGTACTTTTCTCTCTGCTCTTCATTCCCGAACATCAGGATCTGCTCGGAACCGAAGGTGGAGGATAGGATCTGGCCTAGACCGCCGTCGACCCTCCAGAACTCTTCAACGACCAAGCAGGAATCCAGTATTCCTGCACCCTGTCCACCATAGTCCTCTGGGAAAGACATTCCAATGAATCCAAGCTCTGCAGCTTTCTTCCATAGTTCGAATGGGAACTTCTCTTCCCTGTCACATTCCTCAGCATACTTTGGAAACTCTTTTTCTGCAAACTCTCTGGCGGCGTCTTTTATGGCTTTCTGTTCATCCGTCAGGATAAACTCCGACAACATTTTCTATCACCTTTCCAGAGTTTTTTTAACAGTATTTAAAGTTTGCTAACTTTTAGATAATTTTTTAACGTCAAAAAGCCCTTCTTATTTTTTAAATCTTTCTAGCATTTTTTATCATACAGTATTTAATTTTCGGAAAAATTGGTATAAAATTAAAACTATCATTCTCTTAACTCAATTTTTCGAACTGGTCCTTCGTTGCACCGCAAACAGGGCAAACCCAGTCTTCTGGCAGATCTTCCCACTTGGTTCCGGGAGGAACGTTGCTATCGGGATCCCCCTCATTTTCGTCGTATACATATCCACAAACGCTGCATTGGTATTTTGACATTTAAAACACCCCCCTGATTATTTTGCAAGAAAGTATATATACCTGTCGGGGTCATTGATTCGGGGATAATATTGGCAGTGGTAATTCCAGAGAGGGAATTGAGCTATAGAACGGCTTTAAGATTAATTGTTCCCGTTCTTTATCTTTGTTTAATCTTTGATGTATTTGCAGGATTCTTTCTTGGTACAAATTTTGAGAAGTTTGTTGAGAACTATCCCTATCTTCTTATTGTACTTCCGGGCCTGATGGGGCTTAGGGGGAATGTATTCGGGTCAATGGCCTCGAGATTATCCACCGCATTTTATCTCGGTTCTTCTGAGGCCAATTTTAAGGACAGATACGTGTTTAGTAACTTCTTCTTTTCCGTATGGCTTGCAACGATACCAGCATTGATTCTACTACTTCTGGCTTTTTTTAAGTACCGTGATTTGGACTCGATGATAGCTGCAACGGAAATAGCAATAAGTTCCAGTGTTATTTCTGCGATTTTTTTGTCGCTTTCCACTGCGCTGGTGGTCATACTTGCATTCAGGAGAGCCATAGATCCGGATAGCATTTCGGGGCCTTTCATAACTTCCGTAGCGGATTTGATAACGATCCCGTCCTTGGTATTGCTGATCTTTCTTTTCGAAATCAAAATTGGCTGGATCTTGGCATTAATATTGACCCTTGTCCTTGCAATCTCCATAATAATATCTTTGACAGAGAAGAAAAACTGGAAGATCTATAGGGAATCAATGGCAATAGTATGCTCTCTGGCTTTGATTCAGAGCATAACTGGTAACATTCTCGATGAGTACTCTAAGATAATATATCTTTCCCTCTTTGTGAGTTTTGCATATCCATCAATCCTAGATCAGCTAGGTAATTATGGTTGTATAGTAGTTGCGAGGACGTCCACAAAGCTTCATTTGGGTGAGATAGAAGGATTCGATCTCAAAAAGGCTATGGAGGATATTAAGTATCTTCTCTTTACAGCCCCCTTTGTTTATCCATTCATTTCGGTCATCCCGTTTGTGATGGCATACGTTTACTTTGGCACAATTCCATTTAACGCCTTTGCGTTGGCGATATTCTTTTTTTCCTTTATTTCCATGGTATTTTTGGTCCTATTGCTTTCCTTCTACCTCAGCGTTCTTCTACACAAATTGAGAATAGATCCCGATAATGGCGGGATTCCATTGGTGACAACTATTGCGGATGTTCTCGGCACTATCTATGCAGTCGGAATAGCCCTGCTATTTGTCACCTTCTAAAATACAGGAATAGAATGAAAGATATAAGCGCTATTGTCGTAATTGCCACCAATTGAAGCAAGAAGTAATCTGGAGTAACTTCTGTGGCTGTAGGCGTGACCTTTTTTGTTATTTCCGCCATTCCGGCCTCTTTGATTCTATGGAGGCCCTGAACTATCGCGGCAATGGCCGATATTAGTGCACAACTTAGGAATATCAATGAAGCTAAAACTCGGATCTGCAAGCTTTTCAGTCCACGCTCAGTGATTCGGTAATAAACCCATTTTCCCCTTTCAACCCGTTCAACTAGTCCTCCAGCCTGTAGTCTTTCAAGGTGATAACTTGCAGTGGTTTTTGAAAATCCAAGGATCTTAGAAAGCTCCGAGATGGTGTAGGGTCTTTCCTTCAGCTTTAGTAGGATCTGCAGTCTTGTCGAGATTAAGAGCTCTAGCACGGGATTATTTTTTGAATAGAAGAATTAAAATTTTTTGTTTCGTTTTAATTTATAAAACTTAATCCAACAAATGGGAGGATAACGATTAAGCCTGCAATGCAGATTCCTATTAGTATTGAGATCGTTGACTTTATTCTGTTCATCTTTAGCAGGGTTGCAATAAGACATCCTGTCCACGCACCACTGGCTGGCAGAGGTACTGCAACGAATATTAAAAGCCCTATGTAACCGTACTTCTCTACAATTCCTTTTTTTCTTTCCACTCTTTGCTCTATTCTCTTGTAGATGCTCCAGATTGGTTCAATCCCACTGAAGAGTTCTATAAGCCTATTTAATCCTATCAGTAATAATGGGACAGGCAGAAAGTTTCCTATGATCGAAATTATGTACGCTTCTGCTGGGCTAAAGCCCAGGTAGATCGCAAGCGGAATCCCGCCCCTGAGTTCAAGTATCGGTGAGGCCGAGATCAGTAAAACTTGAAGTAAGTTCATTCTCCAATCCCTTTATAATTTTGTAAACGAATTCGTTTGCATAGCAGTTCAGGCCTAATTCTCTGCATTTTTCAATCAATACGCCATTTATGTAGTCGATCTCCGTTCTCTTTCCTTTCTCAATATCCTGAAGCATTGAGGATCTGTTTTTCGCCGTTGCCATTGCAACCCTTCTCACTTCGGAAACGGCATCGAACTCATATCCCAGCCTCTTCATCAGTTCTTCTCCTTCCTTTGCGATTTGTGAGGCTAGGCCCCATAGATATTCGTTCTCCACAATCCTTCCGTTTCGGACCCTGCATATTGCGGTCAATGGATTGATTGCAGAATTCAGCACAGCTTTGGCCCATATTCGAAATTCAATGTTCTCCACAAGCTCTAAATTTAGCTTCGCATTGGTTAGAAGCCCTCTCACCTCCCTTCCCAGGGAGTTGTTCGGCAGATAAATGCACCCCTCTCCAGCGTAAACTACGTGTCCAAAATCTTGAAGATTCGCTCCGTAACTCGTGACCCCCCTTACAACCTTCTCAGCGTATTTTTTGATCACATCTTCAACACCTATACCGTTCTGAACGCTACAGACGATTCCAGGGTCTACTTTGCTCAGAGCTCTCGCCGCTTCCTCTGTATCGTAGGCCTTAACTGTGAAAAATGTCAATTCAGCATCAGTCGGTTTTTCAACAGCTTTAACCTTGAGTTCTGCATTAATCAGCCCTGAAACTGTTAGCTTTTTTTTAATGGCCTTGAGTTGTTCTCCTCTAGCGACGAATACGACATCGTAGCCCGATAATTGGATGAGAGCCCCGAGCAGAGATCCAAGGGCGCCAGCGCCCATTATCTGGATCATCGAATTCAGTCTGCACAAAGAATATTAACCTAATGCAAACGGAAAACTGTGATCACCCCTTGGGAAGTTGAAGGAGTTATCGATTATAAGAAGCTGCTTGAAGAATTCGGGATCAATCCATTCGGTGAATTACTGAAATTCATTCCTAACCCACACAAACTAATGCGGCGCGGGATAATCTTTGGACACAGAGATTACTGGAGGATCGTTGAGGCAATTAACTGCGCGAAGGATTTCGCAGTTATGTCGGGATTTATGCCTTCAGGGGCCATTCACTTCGGACACAAAATGACGATGGACGAGATCATCTGGCATCAGAAACTCGGAGCGAGGGCCTTCGTCGCTATTGCTGACATGGAAGCCCACTTGGTGCGCGGATTGAGCTACGAAAAAACCAAGCAGATAGGAATGGATTATGTGAAGAGCATAATTGCTCTGGGCCTCGAAAAAGATGCTTTGATTTACTTTCAGTCAAAAAATGCCGCGGTTAAGGATCTGGCTTATGAATTATCTGCCGAGGTAAATCTTAATGAAATGAGGGCAATATATGGCTTTAG
>QNUZ01000110.1 GCA_004347865.1 Archaeoglobi archaeon
CGGGGGGCTCACAGCCTGGATTAAAGCTGTGTTGAGATTAAACAGCCTTTTTGCATCTTCATAGCATTTTTCATGCAAAAACTTCTTCGATGTGGAATTGTAGCCCAGATACCATTTAACGAGCTTGAAATACTCTCTGAGCGTTTTATTTAAAGCCAGGATTTTTGATTTATTCGGCCTGAACACCTTGCCTACAACGCATATCTGGACTTCCTTCTGCAAGGAGCATCGCCAAGGCCTTCAACACAGAACTATTTAAACCTTGCCCGTTCATCCCAGAGCTAAAGCTCTGGGCTTTCTGGGCACCCATTTTTATAAGGAGTCGCCAGACTCTCTTCATCCTTGTAAACGTGTTCGCCTATTATCATTTCGCCCTCCACAAGCGGATTCGGCTCTCTAACAGCTTCTATCCTGAAAAGACTTGAAGTGTACCAGTCGTAATCTGTTTTAATACCCAGTCTCCTGAAAATTGGAAGTTTTTCCTCGAATTGGGAGTAGCTTTTCTCGCTTGCCGGGTAAACGTTGAACTTCCTCTTTATGTCGGTAATCACGAAGCCCATATCTAGGATCATCTTCTCTATCTCGAACCACTTCCTTCTCGAAGCCTCCAGGGTTGTAAGGCCAAAGTAAGCGGAACTGCCGACACCCTTCAGGGTTGAAGCTCCTCTTGAAAGGAAAAGCTTTATTCCTGGTACGGTTTCCACCGGATCGGTTACAAATACGTCGAACTTACGCCTCAGATCGCCGGGAAAGGCCCTCTGGACATCGTAAACCTTGGCCTCAACATTGAGTCCGTATTCCCTTGCGGCAGAATTGATGAAGTTGACTAGCCTCTCGTCAACGTCAACGACCACAACTTTCTCGGGCAGGCCTGTGAGAGAGGCTGCGATGCTGAAAAGATCGTCGTCCCCAACCACGAAAATTTTTCCGTAGATATCGCCCCTCTCGTGGATGAACTCCAGCCTCCTTATCACGCCCTCCTCGCTTATAAAGCCCTGATCGAATTTCTCAACTGCAGGAGGGCGATCTTTTGTAATCTCTAGGAATTCCGAAAGAACTTTCTGAAAAAAGGGGGCTATACCGTAACCGGTTCCCTCACATGTTTTGCATGTTGCCTCACAACCCAGAAAACCCTTTGCAAGCTCTCTGCCCTTGGGGGTAAGCGTAACTTTACCCCCGGAAACTTTCAAAATCCCCTCCTTCTGCATTTTTTCGAATATCTCGAAAAATTCTGGAAGGGAGGCATCCTGGCCATCTATAAGCTTGTATACACTTATTTCACCGTTCAAAAGGCTTTGAAGCACCTGTATCTCGATTCTATCCATTTTCTAACCCCTATCCAGCATGTAATGTCTGTAGGATTTCGGTTTAAACTTCTCAATGAAGAGTTTAAAAGCTTTCTCCGCCTTTACAGGATTGCCACATGTGAAAATGTCGAGGTTAACAAGCTCGTATTCAGGCCAAGTGTGAATAGAGACGTGACTTTCGGAAATCAAAACAATTCCCGTAACGCCGTGGGGATTGAACTGTTTGTAAACGCTACCTACCTTATTCAGGCCCGCTTCACCCACCACCTCCTCCACTATGCGGCGCACGGTTTCCTCCCTTGAGATAAGCTCTGGATTCACCCCGTATAGTTCTGCAATGATATGCCTGCCTACTATCATAGTCATCACCCTCCATCGAGCTCACCCCCACCTCCAGTTCAATTTTTGACGAATTCTTAAGCTATTCTCCAAGTTCAGACGGCTCTACGCAGCAGTTGTCTGAATTACACAATTCTAGTTAAGAAAATTTTGAGTTCGCTTGATTTTTAAATTTTTCGCTAAATTTGAACTGAGTTCTAATCCCGAAACTCGACTCATAGACCACTGTTAATGCTGAAACGGGATATTTCTGGCACATTTTTATAACTTCTGGCAGAATTCGCAAAATTTCCCCTTTTTCTGGTCAAAAAGCGAAAAAATTAGTATTTTTCATTTGGATAATTTTAGTAACTTCTCGCGGAAACGGCCAAAGACCCATTACTTCCGCAAACGATGCACTTCCCCTCCTTCCCAACACTGATAAAATCGGGTATTTCTTCGAACCATCCAAGAAGCTTTCCCCCGTGTTTTTCTATCTCCTCACCGCATTCCCTGTTTCTGCAGAGATACATGAGAGAAACATAATCTTTTACGACATCTGAAAGCTCAGAAAGTTCGTTCACGAACTTAAGCCTGTTCAAAACCGATCCAACGGCCTTTTCCCTGAGTCTGAGCCTCATTTCTTCCCCCCATATCCTTATCCTGTCCTCATCAATCTCGTCGATCGGAACGCTGAACTTTTTCCTTTCATCTCTGAAAGAGACCACAACTTCTCTCCTCTCGGCCTCCCTAGGCCCGATTTCAAACCGCAGCGGCACGCCCTTCAGCTCCCACTTGTAATATTTTGCCCCTGGCCTGTCCTCGCCGGCATCGAAGACGAATCTAAAGGCCTTTATTTTTTCCAGCAGCTCCTTCGAAAATTCGAGCACAATTTCATCCTTTCCCTTGTAGAGTATCGGGATCACCACAATCTGAATTGGAGCTACCTCGAATGGCAGAACGAGGCCGAGATCGTCGCCGTGTATGCTTATCAGCGAGGCTATGCATCTTTCGGAAATGCCGTAGCAGGTCTGGTGTACGTAGTAGTGCTCCCCATCGATGCCCTCGTAGGTTATCTCGAAAGTTTTTGCAAAGTTGTCGCCCAGATGGTGCACGGTGCCTATCTGCAAACTCCTCCCGTCTGGCATCACGGTGTCGAAGGCTATCGTGTAAACGGCTCCGGGGAACTTGTCCCAATCGGGCCTGCGGATGACCATGTAAGGGACTGCGAGGAAATCGTAGAACTCCTTGTAATAACCTATTGCCTTCCTAACCTGCTCCTCCGCTTCTTCGTAGTTTCTGTGGGCTGTGTGGGCTTCCTTAAAAGATGTTATCTCCCTGAGTCTTATTAGGGGTCTGGTATGCTTTGTTTCGTATCTGAACGTGTTAACAATCTGGTAAACCCTTAGGGGAAGATCGGCATGGTTCCTGATCCAGAGTTTGAACATCGGATACATTGCAGTCTCGCTTGTCGGGCGCAGGGCCAGCTTCACATCCAGGGGTGTAAGCCCGCCGTGTGTGACCCAGTAGACCTCGTCTTCAAAGCCCCTTATGTGCTCACCCTCCTTTCTGAGCTCGGTTTCAGGGATAAGGGCCGGAAAATACACCTCGCTGTGCTCCCTGTCCATGATTTCCCTGAGCTTTCCGTAGACCAGCTGCCTCAACTTGAATCCAAACGGGAACCATACGTAGAGCCCCTTCACTGGGTATCTTACGTCCATTATCTCAGCGGTCTGGATTAGCTCATGGAACCATTCTGAAAAATTCTCCTTGCTCGGCAAACTCATTGGAATAAGTCGGTCAGCGCTATTTATTTTTTATCGAACTGACCTCCTCCTGCCCTGAGGGGCGGGGCTTTCAGTCGCAATCGACAACCTTTAAAAGCCTAAAAAACACAGTAGATGTGCGCAGAATTAGGCTAAGGAAAAAGGACGCAAAGGAAATAACGAAAGAGGTTTTTGAAAGATCGGGAGCCACGGTGGAGGGAGAAATGGACTTGCTGGACTTTGGAGAGCTCAAAATAATACTGGTGGAAAACGAACCGCTCCTTATTGAATTCGAGGGAAAGCATTATGTTTCCGTTTATGGGGCAATAAAACTAAGGCCAGAAAAATACAGGGTTACTGTGGACAGCGGCGCCCTGAACTTTATCCTTAACGGTGCAGATGTGATGAAGCCCGGCATCGTCTTTGCGGACAGCAGGATTAAGGAGGGGGACTTCGTCTACGTCACAGTTGAGGGAAAAGAGAGCGCAATAGCGGTTGGAATTGCCCTCTGCAGCGCTGAAGAAATGAAAGGCAAAGGGAAGGCCGTAAAGAACCTTCATCACGTAAAGGACAGGATCTGGGAATATCTGGTCAGCAACAAGTTAATCAAAGGTTAAGAAATGTTGAGCTTGGATTCCGCCTAGCGGTAATATTTAAATCTTTTAAAGTCTATTGAATTCATGGCCCTTGGATTCGTGCTTATCAAGATTGCTCCTGGGAAGGAGAGAAGGGTCTACGACAGAATTGCAAACATAAAAGAGGTGGAGGAACTATATCCGCTGTTTGGCGAATACGATCTCATTGCCAAGATCGTCGTAAAGGACTTTGAAGAACTCAGCGACATTGTGGTAAACAAAATAAGGGCTATTGAAGGGGTTTTAGAGACAAAAACTCTTACGGGGGCAAAGTTTTGATGCTGCGAGGGGTTAGAATCGTTGCTGAAAACAAAATAGGAGTTCTCAGGGATTTAACGACGATCATCGCTGAAGAAGGGGGAAATGTCCACTATGCGCAGAGCTTCCCGCTCCGCTTTGGGGAGCACAAGGGAAAAGCACTGATTTACTTTGAGATTGAAGGTGGGAATTTCGAAAAGATGCTTGAAAGGATTAAAAAACTGGAATACATCGTAGAAATTGAAGAGGAGGCTCCTTTCGAACAGGTTTACGGTAAAAGGGTGATAATTTTGGGCGGGGGAGCTCTCGTCTCTCAGGTGGCAATTGGTGCGATCAGCGAGGCGGATAGGCATAATCTACGCGGCGAAAGGATCAGCGTAGACACGATGCCAATTGTGGGTGAGGAGGAAATCGCTGAGGCCGTGAAGGCCGTTTCAAGGCTTCACAGGGCAGAGGTGCTTGTGCTTGCAGGGGGGCTTATGGGTGGAAAGATTTCGGAGGAAGTTAAAAAGCTGAGGAAGAGCGGGATAAGGGTTATCTCCTTAAGCATGTTTGGAAGCGTTCCCGAAGTTAGCGATATCGTAGTGAGCGATCCCGTGATGGCCGGAACGCTGGCAGTCATGCACATAAGCGAGAGGGCAAAGTTCGATATAGATCGGGTGAGGGGGAGAAGAGTTTAGGCGAACATGTGCTTGGGAGGCTGCTTTGAAGCAATTTTCAGCCTCTCCATTACATTCAGAAGATCCGACGTCTCTATAACTTCCTTGCCTTCCGCAATAACCTTGTGAAGGGATGCCTTTATGATTTTCTCAACGAGATCCCTCCCGCTTAGACCCTCGGAAAGTTCCGCGATCATTTCTAGATTCGCATTTACCGCAACCGGAAGTTCCTTTACGTTGTTTTTCAGTATCTGAAGTCTGTCCTCGAAATTCGGTAGCCTGAACTCGATTTCTTCTTCAAATCTGCTCCTTATGGAATAATCGAGGAGCTCTATTCTGTTCGTGGCTGCGATTGTGCAAATTCCCTCGTTGCTCTGAATGCCGTCGAGCTCAGTCAGCAGGGCATTTACAATTTCAGAAACATCTCCACGAAGATCCTGATAGCTCCTATCAAGGGCTATGGCATCAAATTCGTCCAGAAAAACAATGCAGGGCATCAAATCCCTTGCTTTATCGTAAAGCTCATGGATTTTTCTGGCTCCATCGCCAACGTGTTCACCGATGAGTTTCGTGGACTTTACGGAAATGAAAGGTGTGTTTGCCTCATTTGCCAAGGCTTTGGCAAGCATGGTTTTACCCGTGCCCGGAGGACCGTAAAAGAGAACGTTCTTCGGAGCCCATTTGCCAAACTTTTTGGGATTCTTAAGGTACTCAAGAATGACCTTGACCTTTCTCTTTGCCTCCTCCTGCCCAACGACGTCAGAAATTCGTATGTTCTTAACTATTTCCGTCTCTATTATGCTCGTCTCAGATTCTACAATGATCTTTGTTGAATCGGATATGTAACCTGAGGGGGGGACCGCATCCACAACCTCAAAGGCGAAGTCTGGAAACATCTTCATGTCAAAAATGAGCTTTCCTTTGTATACCATCTCGCCCTTCCATTGTTCTTTAGCGTAAACGTTGAAGACCCTCGGGTTATCCACCTTCGGGTACTCAACAAAACTTGCCTTGAGCGGATATCCCAACGGGCGGAGGATTACGTATTTGAGCTCGACTTCTTTCTCTGTCATTTAATTCATTATCTGCTTTCGCTTTAATAAGTTTTTCTCGGAATTCACCAAGAAGGCGCAGATCTATTTAATCCTCTCCCCAGGCTTAACTTCCCTATCCGGTACGAGCAGCACAGGCTTTCCGTCAACGTCCGCAGCCAGAATCATACCCCTGCTTTCAACCCCCATCAACCTTGCGGGTTTCAGATTTGCAAGAACCACTACCAGCTTTCCATTTAGTTCTTCTGGGGAATAGTTCTCTGCGATTCCTGCCACGATCTGCCTATTCTCCTCACCGATATCAACGAGCAGCTTCATAAGCTTTTTGCTTCCTTCAACTCTTTCTGCTGAAACCACTTTGCCGACCCTCAGATCCAGCTTCTTGAAGTCTTCTAGGGTCACCTCGGAACTTGTCCTGCCGGAAAACCTTGAAAGCAGCACCCTCTTCAGGGGCTCTATGTCCTCGCTCTCGATCTTCTTGAACGGGAGCTCAGGTTTCTTTAATTCAACCACCTCATCGACTTTAAGAACGTCGTCCAGGGAGCAGCTGCTCAGTTTGAGACCCATTGCCTCGGCCACCTTTTCCATGCTCTTAGGCATGATGGGATAGCAGAGAATTACAAGGGCCTTTGCAATCTGCAGGCAGTTCGCAACAGCCTTCATTGCCCTAGCCCTATCCGATTTCAGGAGCTCCCAGGCCTTTGAGTTCTGGAAATAAACATTTCCGAAGCTGGCAAGTTCCATCACGGCATCGCTCGCTGTCTTAAACTCCCACTTCCTTATGGAATTCAGGATCTTATCCTTTGCTTTTTCGATTTCGGCCAGGATTTCTCCGTCGACCTCCATTTGAACCTTCCCAAAGTTCTTCCAGGCAAATGAGAGAATTCTGAAGAGGAAGTTGCCAAGGGTAGCTATGACCTCGTTGTTCACCTTATCCCTGAATACATCCCAGGAAAAGTTGAGATCCTTGTCATGGCTGGTGTAATTCACGATGTAGTATCTCAGATAATCGGGGTTGAATCCTGATTTCAAGTACTCGTCCTCGACCCAGACGACATATCCGCGGCTTTTCGAAAATGTTTTCCCTTCGATCTTGACCATGCCGCTTGCGACAATTGCGGATGGCAAAGAGTAGTTGGCCCCCTTGAGCATTGCGGGCCAGAATATGCAGTGATGGTAGGCGATGTCCAGACCGATGAAATGAACGATTTCAGCCTTTCCTTCCAGCCATATCTTCTTCCATTCGTCCGTAGCCCTCTCCGTGAAGCTTATATAGCCTATGGGGGCATCAACCCAGACGTAAAGCACGAGGCTCTCGTCTAGCGGAAACCTAACCCCCCATTCAAGATTCCTCGTTATGCACCAGTCCCTGAGGTTTCCAACCCACTCCCTTGCATAGTTCAGCGCATTCTCCGTTCCCGAGAGCTTTGAGAGGTATTCTCTGAGGAATTCCTGAAAAGCCGAAAGATTGAAGAAGTAATGGGTCTGCTTTCTGAAGACGGCCTTACTTCCACAGATCTTGCATTTCGGATCCAATATCTCGCCAGGCTCCAGGTGCCTACCACAGCCCTGATCGCACTCATCTCCCCTTGCAGGGGTCTTACAGTAAGGACAGATGCCCTCGACGTATCTGTCGGGCAGAAATCTGTTGCATTTCTCACAGTAAGCGAGCTCTATCTCCTTCTTGTATATATAACCGTTTTCGGCAAGTTTTTTTACAAATTCTCTGGTCCTTTCGTGGTGATAGTTCTCCGTTGTTTTTCCGAAGAAATCAAAATTGATGCTCAGGGCTTTGAAAACTCGCTGAAAGTGATCGTGATACTTATCAACAAGTTCCTGGGGTTTCACCCCTTCCTTTTCGGCATTCACAACAATCGGGGTTCCATGGCAGTCGCTACCGCAGATGAACACCACCTTTTCACCTGCCATCCTCAGGAACCGCACATAAACGTCTGCAGGAACATAAGTGCGGAGATGACCGATATGGAGCTTTCCGTTAGCGTAAGGCAGTCCGCATGTAACGAGTTTCATAGCCCAA
>QNUZ01000111.1 GCA_004347865.1 Archaeoglobi archaeon
AATATTCGGTGTACCTTACGCTGCTGTGAAGAAGTGGGCTTACTCGGGGAAGATCACATTAAAACGCCCGGCGGTAAATACAGGTACCCTGAGAGCGAGATTATGAGGCTCTCCGGCGAGAAAGCCTGTGCCCGGTGTGTGGGGAAAAGCTGGGCCCGAATGGGTACAGGCAAATGATGTGCTCTGGATGCGGGTTGGAGGAGGATAGGGATGTCATAGCTGCTCCGCAGGTGCCAGGTGGATGTGGGGGCTTCTTCCGTTCACCCCGAAGGCCCTCCCATGAAAGGAGGAGGGAAGGGATGAAAGTTAATATGCTAGGCCAGAACGGATGCTTTAGAGCGGAATTTGCATTTTAAGCAAACACCTCGAAAAGTTTATCGGCAAGTTATCTCCAGGCAGGGTCATGGACGTAATCATTATTGGTGCTGGAGCAGTTGGGATGAAAACGGCTTCGAGACTGAGAAGAAGAAATCCTGAAGCAGAAATTACGGTTGTTGAGTCCGGCAAATGGATATCACTAAGCAGATGCGGGCTGCCATACTTCTTGGAGGGCAAAGTATCCAGCATAGACGACCTTCGAAAGACACCTTATGGAGCCGTTAGAGATGAGAACTTCTTTAGCAAGCTGAAAAAGGTCAAAGTTCTAACGGAGACGAAAGCATTGGAGATAGACAGAAAGAGAAAAACTCTGAAAGTCTCAAAAAATGGAGGCGAGGACGAGATCAACTATGACTACCTAGTCATAGCTACAGGAGCAAGAGCAGTAAGACCGAAAATTCCCGGAATAGATTCTGAGAGAGTTGTCGGCCTATATTCGCCCGAAGACGCAAAAAAGATCCTCAGGTTCATTGAGGAAGGGGCAAAGAGGGCGGTTGTAATTGGTGGAGGATTCATCGGTCTTGAAGCTTGTGAGGCTCTTAAAATGCTGGGATTGGAGGTAACACTAATTGAAGCCCTCGACAGAGTTGCTCCCACAATGCTTGATCCCGAGATGAGCAGACTCGTTTCAGCGTATTTGAAAGAAAAAGGAGTGAAGGTTTTGACGTCTACAAAGGTCGAGAAGATCGTCGAAAACGGTGCGCTGAAGGTCTATGCTGGAAAAGAGGTTGAAGCAGACTTTGCAGTAGCGGTAACAGGAATCAAACCGAATTCGGAAATTGCTGTTAAAGCCGGACTTGAGGTGGGGAAAACCGGAGGAATAGTGGTTAATGAGAGGCTTCAGACTAACGATGAGTTCATATACGCAGGCGGGGATTGCGTTGAAACCGTGAACCTGCTAACTGGAGAGAAGACAGTTGCGCCCTTTGGAGATGTGGCGAACAAACATGGGAGGGTGATTGCAGACAACATCCTCGGAGGAAACACAAGATTTCGCGGAGTCATTGGAACTGCGATAATAAAGGTTTTCGACTTTTCGGTTGGAGCAACGGGATTGACTGAAGAAAGAGCGAGGAACTTCTTCAGAGTTTCAAGCGTACTATTCTCAGGATTTGACCGAACCCACTACTATCCTGGTGTAGGCATTGTGAGAATAAAGCTTGTTTTCGAAGAAGAAACAAAAAGAATCCTTGGAGCACAAGTAGTTGGTAATGGGATCGTGGACAAGCGAATAGATGTTATTGCAACCGCAATAATCGGCAAAATGACCCTTGAAGACTTAGAACAGTTAGATTTAGCCTATGCACCGCCTTATTCGCCTGCTATCGATCCCGTGATAACAACGGCGTATGTAGCGAAGAATAAGCTAGAAGGCCTTTTCAATGCTATAAAGGCTGAGGAGGTAAAGCAGATGCTTCAGAAAGGCGAAGATTTCCTGATTCTTGACATAAGAACCGAGGCTGAAGCTAAAAACATGAGAATTAATCTCCCCAACGTCATCAACATTCCGCTGACAGAGCTCAGGAATAGGGTTAAGGAGCTACCAAGAGACAGGCTGATCGTAGTGGTATGCCCTCTCGGGCTAAGAGCATACGAAGCGAGCAGGATTTTGATCTCAGAGGGCTTCAACAAAGTCAGGGTGCTTGAAGGCGGATTTCCTTTCCTTCTCACTCTTTAATTTTTGTATTGGGGGAAAAATCAATAAACAATAAAGTACTCTCAAATTTCATGCCAGCCACGATCATCGTTGGTGGTTTTTGGGGAGACGAAGGGAAGGGGAAAATAGTTGCCCATATCGCCAACACTGAGAAGCCGAGAATAATAGCACGCGGAGGCGTAGGGCCAAATGCAGGACACACAGTGGATATAGGAGGCCAGAAGTTCGGTGTAAGAATGGTTCCATCGGGCTTTGTTTACAAAGAAGCTAAGTTGCTAATAGGCGCTGGAGTTCTCGTAAATCCAGAGGTTTTTTTAAAAGAAGTAGACCTCTTAAAGGTCGCAGACCGAACCAGGGTTGATTACAGATGCGCTATCATAGAACCTAGGCACTGCGAGTTCGATAGAACTGCTGACCACTTAAAGAAGATCGGAACAACAGGAAGCGGATGCGGCCCGGCGAACGTTGACAGGGTCAACAGGATTGCAAAACAGGCTAAAGATGTACCTGAACTGAAGGATTTTCTCACAGATGTTCCCTTAGAGATAAATTCAGCGCTCGATAAAGGCGATTTCGTCTTAATCGAAGGTAGCCAGGGTTTTGCTCTGAGCCTTTACTACGGAACTTATCCGTATGTAACTTCAAAGGACACAACAGCTTCAGCAATAGCGAGCGACGTAGGCATTGGACCTACGAAGGTTGATGACGTCATCGTCGTTTTCAAATGCTTTCCGACAAGGGTTGGGGCAGGTCCATTTCCGACCGAGATGCCGGTAGAAGAAGCTGAGAGGCTCGGAATAGTCGAATACGGTACAGTAACTGGAAGAAGACGCAGAGTTGGCTACTGGGATGGAGAGCTTGCAAGGTACTCTGCCATGATAAACGGAGCTACGCAGGTTGCAATTACCGGAATAGACAAGCTGGACAGGGAATGCTATGGCGTTAAGGAGTGGGGAAGACTGAGTCAGAAAGCCAAGGAGTTCATAGAGAAGGTCGAGGAGGACGTAAGGGTTCCAGTCACGCTTATATCCACTGGCCCAGAATTGAGCCAGATCATAGACATGAGAAAAGAGAAGCTTTGATGATCGACTTACACATCCATTCAAATTTTTCTGACGGCAGAGCTACCGTTTTTGAGATTGCAAGGAAGGCAAAAGAGCTTGGTTTGAAGGCAATTGCGATTGTGGATCACTCTTTGGAACTAAGCTTTGGTTTGGACGAGAGGAAGGCAAGACTGAGGCAGATAGAAATCGATGATGCGAGAAGTATTTACGGGATCAGGATTTACAGTGGTATTGAGTGTGGAATAAATCACAGCGGGGAAATCTTTCTTCCAGAACATGACTTCGACCTCATCATCGCTTCGGTTCATGAGAATACGACCGACTACTACGGAAGAGTGATCAAGTGCATCGAAAAGAACGACTTCGACATCCTTGGGCATCCGCTTTCGGAAATGTTCGAGTTTGTAAGAGATCACAAGCTCGAGGAAGAAATGCTGGATGCACTCGAAGCCCATGGCATAGCATTGGAGTTAAATTCCACACATAAATGCCCTCCTGAGGATCTTCTGATTAGCTGTGCAGACAGAGGAATTAGGGTATCTCTGGGCAGCGATGCACATAGTCTCGAGAAGGTGGGCAAAGTAGAATGGTGTGAGGAAAGGAGAAAAAAGTATTTGAGACGAAGGGAAATCCTTCTTCCATGAACTGCATAACGCTCACAGTTGATGCCATAATTCCTTATGCTGGAAAAATAGTGCTCATAAAGAGGAAGAATGAGCCCTATAGGAATTACTATGCACTTCCTGGCGGAATTGTCGAGTATGGTGAAACCGTAGAAAGCGCAGTTTTGAGGGAAGTAAAGGAGGAGACGGGCCTTGAAGGACAGATTCACAGCATAGTTGGGGTTTATTCAGATCCCAAGAGAGATCCGCGGGGGCACTTCGTTTCCATATGCTTTATAGTGCTTCCAAAAGGTGGCGAGCTAAGAAGTGGTAGTGATGCGAAGGAAATAGCACTGTTCAGTTTAAATAAACTCCCAAGGCTTGCTTTCGATCATGAGAAAATGATAAAAGATGCGGAGGCGAGGTTGCATGGAATTCTGTCCCAAGTGTAAAAAGCTGATGATTTACGTTGGAAACAAAGCAGTTTGTAGAAAATGCGGGTATGAGAAAGAAGTTGGTGAGGAGAAGGTTGTAATAAAGTCAGAGAAGAACAAGGGAGAAATCCCAGTAATCGAGGGGGAAAACGTAAAGACTCTACCAACAACAAAGGCAATCTGCCCAGCATGCGGGAACAACGAAGCCTTTTGGTGGATGAGACAGCTCAGGGCTGCTGACGAGAGTGAGGTTAGATTTTTCCGGTGCACAAAGTGCGGCAAGACTTGGAGAGAATACCAGTGAAAGAGTATTAATAATGAGATCTGACTCTTTTTAATGATCGAAATCGGTGAGATCAGAACAAGAAGGAAAAAGCTTGGAATAACCCAAAAGGAACTTGCAGAACTTGTCGGTGTTAGCCAGTCGTTAATTGCAAAGCTCGAGTCAGGTAGATTGGATCCAAAGCTTTCTTTGCTGAAAAAGGTTTTTAGTGTGCTCGAGGAACTTGAAAGAAAAAACTACTGGGCGAGAAACATAATGAACTCTCCAGTAATCGCTGCTAATCCCTCTGACACTGTTAGAAAGGTTGCAAAGATAATGATCGAGAAGGGAATTTCCCAGCTTCCTGTGATTGAGGATGAGAAGATTGTTGGAAGCGTGACGGAAAGGGGAATCTTTAAGGCATTTTTTGATGGAAGAGGGGATCTTCTTGTTCGCGATATTCTCGAACCACCGCTTCCAACTGTAAAGCCAAATGAGAGCATCTTTGAGCTCTCTAGACTCTTGCTCGAGGCGCCTGCTGTGCTTGTAGTTGAGGGAAAGAAACTTCTCGGGATAGTGACGAAACACGACATAATGAGAGTCAACGCAAGATGACAGATACTTCAGAATGTGAACATTATAAAAATGGGTGCCCAGAAAACCCAGAGCTTTGGCTCCGGCAGATTGGGGGGAAGGGCGTAAAGCCCCCTCTTAACTCCGGAAGCTCTCGGCTTCAGTCGTGGAGCAGCTCACTTCATATAAAATGATTGTCTCATATGTAGATTCTGCAGAGCAAAAAAAGACTTAAAAAACTCAGTCGATAAAGATATAACCCCCATCAGGAAAAATCTTCTTGTGAAGGTTAAAGATGCCCCCAAGACCGCAACATCAGTTATAGTAAGATCCACAGCAACAGCAAGGGTCTCTCAGTCCAAGAATCCAATGCTTGAGCTCATGCGGAGAATTTTCAGAAAGGAGGAAGTTGCGATGAAGGCAATAAGGTTCATACATCTAGTTGAGGAAAGGCAAAAGAATGGAAAACCACTCAGGGTCGATGAGTGGGAAAAAATCCTTCAGGAACTTAAAATGGTGCGTTCATCCTTTTACTCAATGAGAAATAAGCTAATAGGTGCTGGAATGATTTCGATCAGGGATGGGGAGTATACCCTTTCAGGGGCCTTCAGCAAGGATTTGGTGGACATGGCGAGATGGTGGTGGGTAGCTGTGCTTGGATATGATCCCGACAGCCTTTAGGATTGATTCTCCTTTAACTTCTTTATCCTTCTGTCTATTTCTTCTAATAGCACTGCGTCCCCAGCTGCCAAACTTCTCGCTTCTTCGAGCCTTCTAAGGTCCTTTGTTTCTTCACCCCACTCCATCAAAAGTCTTAAAAGTTTTCTCTCTACCTCTGGCTGGTTTTTGAGAGCAGAGTAGATCTCATAGGCTTTTGCATAATTTCCTATACTTTCGTAAATCTCTGCCATAGCTATCTTTGCCGCGGGCAAGCCCCTGATCCTTACGGCCTCTTCTAACCTTCTTAAACCCGCTTCTGGATCGCTTACGGCGATTGATTTTCCCCACTCGAGAAGAATGTAAGATTTAACGGTCAGAATCTCCTCGTTTTGTGGCAGTAGGTCCAAAATTCTAGCAGCCTTTGGAAAGTCACCGGATTCTGAAATTTCAAGCGCATGATAAAGAAGTCTTTTAACGTAACTGTTGAAACCGAAATCCCTGAAGCGAGTCACGAGCATCGCAGCAGTTTCGTATTTGCCCAGATTGAGTCTGCTATCGATGGCTTCTTTCAAGAGAGAAAATACAGTTTGTATGGCTCTCCTATCCTTCATCTCGTTGAGGTATGAGATACCCTTGAGAAAGATTGTAAGAGCCTGCTCTTCGTCTTCCTTCTCTAAATAACGTGAGATCCTTTCCGCAAGCTTTGTTGTGAGCAGAAGAGCGAGATAATTGTCTCTTATGAGTATAAGGTATTTTTCTGCTTTTTCAGGTTCTGTAAAAACCTTTTTTAGAACTTGCATTACTGTTAAATCTTTGGAAAGGCTTCTTAAGATTTTTTGATCCTCCTCGTCCAGGAATTCTTTCAGGCTCTCAATAAGTTCGTCCATGTTGCTTAAATAAATTTTAAGGATAAAAGTCTTTTGTTATGGGGGAATAAATTCAGGAGGCCGAACAGCTTTCAGCTTAATTGCACCCTGTTTGCATCCAACAACGCAAACTCCGCAGCCGAAGCATTTCTCTGGGATCACCTTTGCCTTAAACTTTTTGCTCCCTTCAGGCTTGAATAGCTCAATAGCGTCGAAGTGGCATCTTTCTATGCACGTCTGGCAGCCAGTACACTTCTCGACATCTACGAAAGCTTCGTACCTACTCTTCTCGATTATGCTCAACATTCCCAGTTCAGCGTATCTTGCAGATAGGAAGAATTCACAGCAGTCGCTGCAGCAATTGCAGTTAACCGTAACCTTTGGGTCGACCATCTTGGATGTATTTGCCCAGGTGTGAACGAGACCATCTCTCTCTATTTCATCTATAAGCTTTAAAGCCTCCTCTAATGATATTTCTTTTCCAGAACCTCTCTCAATAACATAATCTGCTCCTCTTCCGACCTGAATGCAGTGCCAGGTCCTTTCCTCGTCTGTATATCTGCACCCATCACTAGCAAGTTTTGTGACATTTCTGCATGAGCAAGGAACTACTGCGATTCTTTTTTGTGCTCTCAAAAGTTCTTTAATGTTTTCGTGTGGAAGTACATCTGGTAGGTCCTTTATCGCATAGTACGCTGGAACGACTCTCCACACCTTAAACCCCACCATTGACAAAACCTGACCCAGAGTCTTGTAACCATCCTCATTCATGAAATCGCTCCAGAGTTTTGCAAATTTTGGATCATTTACTTTCTGACTCGCGAGAGTTGCATCGTGTAGCTGAATCAGATCTCTTGCGAATTTGAAGTATTCACGGTTTTTGAAGTCTCTCGGGAAAACCACTCCTTTCACAAAAAGATCTTCTAGAATTTCCTTGACCTTCTTTTTGTCCATCCCTAGCTTCTGAGAAACCTCATCTATACTTCCTGGCAAGGCTGCAGCAACTTTTGCGGCCTCTTCGTCCATTAAGTACTCGAGTATCTTTCTGAGTCTTTCAGAGTTTGAAAAACCCAGTCTTTCAAGAAGAACCTCGTAGCTCATATAAAATTCAAGGAATAGGAATATTTAAAAATTGCCAGAATTTAGGGAATTAAAAATCCGATAACACAACTCGGAATTGAAGTTCTGAATAATCTTGCCGGGTAGTTTTTAAAATAAGCCGCCGGCGGGGTTTGAACCCGCGACCTGGTGATTACAAGTCACCCGCTCTTCCAGCTGAGCCACGGCGGCGTATTAGAAGTTATGAGCTTATGCGAAATATTTTTCTCAGCTTTTAAGTTTGTCGATGTGAGCTACTCCACGACTAAAGTCGGGAGCTTCCGGCGTTAAGGGAGGGCTTTACGCCCCTCCCCTCATCTGCCGGTTCGGGGGGCTCACAGCTCCCCCATCCCATGCCTCTCGTTAAGGCATGGGCTATGTTTATGCATGCGTTCAAATCCCTGTTGTAGATCAGCCCGCATTTCGGGCATC